>JANNDB010000872.1:0-3148 GCA_031387285.1 Betaproteobacteria bacterium
AGACGATCTTGCCGCCCGGTACAAACTGCAGCTCGAGCAGCGCGCATACGTCGCGCAGCACGGCCTCGCCCAGACGGCCAAAAACGCCGCTGGCGCGCAAGACGTCAAGCACGCGATCGTCGACGGGCTTCGGATCGGACATGTCTGCAGTCTAACGTGGGCGGCTGCCGGCCTTTCTGGGCATTCCTACAATGGTCCGACCCCTATTCGGAAGCAACTGCATGCTGCAAAAGCGCCCCAACATCCTTTTCATCATGGCCGACCAGATGGCCGCGCCCTGGATGCCGATCTACAACCCGTCGTCGCCGGTGCAGATGCCGCATCTGGCGCAACTGGCCAGGGAAGGCGTGGTGTTCGACTTCGCCTATTGCAACAGCCCCCTGTGCGCGCCGTCCCGTTTCAGCCTGGTCAGCGGGCAGCTGCCCTCGAAGATCGGCGCGTACGACAACGCGGCTGATTTCGCGGCCGACGTCCCGACCTACGCCCATTACCTGCGCAGTCTGGGCTACCACACGGCGCTGTCGGGCAAGATGCATTTTTGCGGTCCGGACCAGCTCCACGGGTACGAGGAGCGCCTGACCAGCGACATCTACCCGGCCGACTACGGCTGGGCCGTGAACTGGGATGCCGGCGAGGCGCGGCCCAGCTGGTACCACAACATGTCCTCGGTATTGGAGGCCGGCCCGTGCGTGCGCACCAATCAGCTCGACTACGACGACGAGGTGGCATTCAAGGCCAGCCAGTACCTGTTTGATCACGTGCGCACGCGCGCCGGGCAGCCGTTCTGCCTTACGGTCTCGATGACCCATCCCCACGATCCGTACACGATCACGCCTGAATTCTGGAACCTCTACAGGGACGAAGACATCCCGATGCCGCGGACCGAGATTGCCCAGGATCAGCAAGACCCGCATTCAAAACGCCTGCTCAAGGTGATCGATCTGTGGGGCCAGACCATGCCCGCCGAGGCGATCCGGCGCGCCCGGCGGGCCTACTTCGGTTCGTGCAGCTACATCGACTCCAACATCGGCAAACTGCACAAGACCTTGGTGGACTGCGGGCTGGCCGACGACACCATCGTGGTGTTCTCCGGCGACCACGGCGACATGCTGGGTGAACGCGGCCTTTGGTACAAGATGCACTGGTTCGAGTCCGCGGCGCGGGTTCCGCTGGTGATTCATGCCCCGGCCCGCTTCGCGCCACGCCGGGTCCGCGCATCGGTATCGACCATTGACTTGCTGCCCACGCTGGTCGAGCTGGCCGGCGGAACGACAGACCCGCAGCTGGCGCTGGACGGGCGCTCCCTGCTGCCGCACCTGGCAGGTACTGGAGGCCATGACGAGGTCATCGGCGAATACATGGCTGAAGGCACCAACACGCCGCTGGTGATGATCCGCCGCGGCGACTTCAAGTTCATCTACTCCAGCAAGGATCCGGCCCTGCTGTTCAATCTGGCCACCGATCCGCTGGAGTTGCACAACCTGGCCGGTGTGCCAGACCAGCGGCAAAGGGTGTCGCACTTCCTGGCCGAAGTCGGGCGGCGCTGGGACATGCCGGCCCTGCATGGGCAAGTGCTGGCCAGCCAGCGCCGGCGCCGCCTTGTCTATGACGCCTTGAAGCGTGGCAAACTCACAAGCTGGGACCACCAGCCGATGGTGGACGCAAGCCAGCAATACATGCGCAATCACATCGACCTCGACGACCTGGAACGGCGCGCCCGTTTCCCGCGTCCCTGAGCCCCATGGCCGCAAGCGCCGATATCGACCTCGATGCTCCGGGCAAACGCCTGGGCCATGTCCGTGTGCCGTGGTCCAGCCACGAGAGCGCCTACGGCTGGATTCCCGTTCCCATCGGTGTCATTCGCGGTGCGCCTGGCCCGGATGTGTTGCTCACCGCGGGCAATCACGGCGACGAATATGAAGGCCAGATCGGCCTGCTCAAGTTGCTGCGCGCACTGCAGCCAGAACAGGTACGCGGCCGCCTGATCATCCTGCCCCGGCTCAACCTGCCTGCCGCGGCAGCCGGACGGCGCACGTCACCGCTGGACGACGGCAATCTGAACCGCCTGTTTCCAGGCGAGGCCGAGGGCGGTCCGACCGGGCAGATCGCGCATTTCGTCACCACGGCGCTGATGCCGATCACCCAAGCCAGCCTGGACATCCACTCGGGCGGCTCCTCACTGGACTATCTGCCGTGCCTGTACCTGCGCGTGCCGTCCGACGCTGCGCTGCGCCAGCGCCAACTTGACGCAGCGAAGGCGTTCGGCCTGCCGTTGGCGCTGCTGGTCGAGAAGCCGCAAACGCACCGCTCCCTGTCTGCGGCGGCCCTGGCCCACGGCCATGTGCACATTGCAACCGAGATCGGCGGCGGTGCGACCACGCGCCCCTCGTCCCAGCGCGTGTGCGACGAAGGCATTCGCCGCTTGCTGCGCCATCTGGGCGTACTGGATGAAGCGCCGCCCGAAGCGGCTGCCCCGCGGCTGATGCGCGTCGCGGGACCGGAACACTATCTTTACGCGCCGGTGCGCGGCCTGTTCGAGCCTTCCTTTGAGCTCGGCCAGACCGTCGCCCAGGGCGCCGTGGCTGGCTTCATCCACTTTGCGGAAGAACCTGACCGGCCACCCTGCACCCTGCACTTCGAGCGCGAAGGCATGGTCGTGTGCCGACGCGTCAGCAGCCTGGTGGCACCCGGGGACTGTCTGGCGCAACTGGCCGAAGACTGCTGAAGCAGCAGCACCCGGCGCAACGTCCCCAAACAGGGGGAATACACGGCAGCAGCGCGCATCTACGATCGCGCCGCCGATGTGAAGCAGGCCTGGTCAGGCTGGCAACAGCTCCCGGACCTTGCGGCGCATCGTGCCAGGAAATCCGCGCGCGGATTCCTGTTGTTTCCAACCATTTGCAAAGGACACACCATGATGAAAACCACGTTCCAACTGCTTGTTGCCGGTATTGCCCTGACCTGCGCCAGCGCCCAGGCGGTCGAGAAGGAGCGCACGCCGCAGCAAAACAAGATGGCCATGTGCAACAAGGAAGCCACCGGCAAGCATGGCGGCGAGCGCAAGGACTTCATGAAGACCTGCCTGAGCGCCAAGAAGGACAACGGTGGCGTCCAGCAGGCTGCCCTGAAGAAGTCCTGATCCGGCCAG
>JANNDB010000923.1:0-9157 GCA_031387285.1 Betaproteobacteria bacterium
GTGCTGCGCGCCACCGCATTCTTTACCCAGGACCAGGGCGAGGTCTTCAACGCGTTCCGCCTGTGCGTCTTCAACGTCGCCTTCAACAACCGCGACGATCACGCGAAGAACTTCTCGCTGCGCATGAACGAACACATGCAGTGGAAGCTCGCTCCCGGCTACGACCTCACTTACAGTCCGGGTCCGCGCGGTCAGCACCAGACATGGGTCATGGGGGAAGCGCTGGCACCCGCAAGGAGCCACCTGCTTGCGCTGGCCAGCAAGCTGGCGCTGCGCGTTGCCGATGCAACGGAAGTCATCGATCAGGCCTGCGCCGCCGCGGAGCGCCTGGGGGCAGCGCTGGAGCAGGCCGGGGTAAGGCGAGTCACGCGGCTGGCGCTGGTGAAGGCGGTTGAAGCGAACCTGCTTCGCTGCGGTAGTGCGGCGCCGGGACCGAAGCAGGTAGCGCCAGCCACCCCCGCGCAGCGGCCGAAACTCAGGCCGACAAAACCTTGAAGGCCCCGCTCTGGCGTGACGCACGGCTATAGGGGTTGCTGCTGGCGGCGCCGTACACCGGGCCGGACGGCGCAGCGGGCATGACCGCCTGCAGGCTGCGATCCACTAGGGCGCCGCGGCGCAGGCAGGCTTCACGGTGCGCCGCAAGACGCTGCGACATCTCCACCAGACGCTGGCGCAGCGCCGGAGCCAGTGGGCCCTCACGCTTGAGCGAATCCACGGCCTCGGTGAGCGCCGCAATGGCCGCCTGGAGTTGGGCTGCGGCTGCCTCCAGTGCGCCCGGTTGCCCATCCACAAGCGCTTCACCGACCGCGTGCTGGCACGCTTCTGCATCCGACGCCAGGGCGTCAAGATGGGCGGAGAGTTCCCGCTGCCCCATGTTCAGGAAAGCGTCCGGTTCAGCATTTCCTGCGCGTTCGCCAGCAGTTTGTCGGCGATCGCCTCCGGGTTGACCCGATAGGTGTTTTGCTCGATCGCCTGGCGGATCGCCTGGACCTTTGCCATGTCCACATCACCGTCACCGGAAGCGCCGGTCTGCTCCATCGTACGGGCGAGTTCCGACACGCTGACGCCCACTCCGGGCGACTTGCGGTCACCCCGTGTGGATGCCACCTGCTCCTGACCGGCTTTCGCCGATGCGGGTGATAGCGGCTGCCCCCCTGAGGGCTGGAAATCCGGTTGCTGGCCTATTTTCATGATGTTCCCTAACGCCAATGCGGACATGGCATCGTACGGTAGCTATCGGCAGGCGGCCGGAAAACTTGAGACACCAAGCTGGACATGGGGGCATAGGGCCTAAAGATCAACCCGCACTGTGCGCATGTCCAGTACCACACCGGACAATATGCGGCCGTTGTCGATGCGCACCCTGGCCTGGGCACCCACCACCCCGGCTGACAAGGCCTGCCCGTCGGAGGAGATCACAAAGCCCGGCCCCTGGGCGACCACCCGCACGGTGGCGCCCGCCTGAAAAACCTGGGCCGGGCGCACCATGCCCTGGCGCAACGCCTGTCCGGTGGTCAGGGCGCGCGTGGCGGTCTGGCCCAGCCAGGTGGATGGTTCGGCCAGGATCGCCTGGCTCTCCAGGGCCCAGTCCACCTCGGCGACGATGGCATCGTCCTCGGTCAGTACCTTGCCCGCCGGCACATCACCCTTGATGACCCAGGCCGGCCCGATCGCCTTCACCTGCACCGGGAGGAACACATTCCAGCGCACTGCGCCGTCCAGGCAGCGCACGCCGATGCGCGTCTTGCCCCAGAGGCGCAGGCCATTCGGTACATAGGGTTCGATCGCGGCGCATGGAGCGAGGGCCAGGCGGCTGTCGAGCGCGCCTACGCTGACCACCATGCGCAGCGCGGTCGCGCCCGCGGGGCGCGCGTTCGCCACGGCCTGGTCCAGCCAGACCTGCGACTCCTTGACCACGCCCGGGCCGGACTCGGTGCCCTGGGCATGCGCCGCCGGAGCGAGCAACGCCATTGCCGCTGCCAGGCAGGCAGCGCGAGCAAACATCCACATATGGCAATCAGTCAATTCAGCACCCGGTTATTGGCCGTATGGTGACTCTATGCCACTGCCGGCCGGGCAAAGCACGCAAGTGTGCGCCGAAACGGGTGTTATTCCGGCGATTGGCGGGCTCAAGCTTTTTCATAATCGTTTCACGCCATGGACCCGACCGGCACTGGCGAGTGCATTTAACAGTGGAGGAGGATTCAGATGTTTGCCCAGTTGACCAGCGGTCTGGATCTCCACGCGAATGCCCTGCTCGTGCGCGCCGAACGCCAGCGCGCCATCGCCAGCAATATCGCCAATGCCGATACGCCCGGCTACACGGCGCGCGACGTCAACTTCAAGCAAGCCATGGCCGCCGCCAGTGGCGCCACCGCCCTCACCAGTTCCTCCGCCGCGACGGGTGGCACGACCCATCCGGCCCATATTCCGATCGGCAATGCCCATTTTGGCAGTGGCAGCCTCGGTGGATCCGGCGCCGCATACACCGTGCAAACCCAGCCATCGATGGACAACAACAGTGTCGACCTGGACCGTGAGCGCGCCAACTTCGTGGACAACGCCGTGCGTTATGAAACCACCCTGCGTTTCATCAGCGGCTATTCCAAGACGATCTTGAGCGCCATCCAGGGCCAATAGGTCCCAGCACCCAGCGAGGCTCCCATGTCCATGTTCTCCATCTTCGGCGTCTCCGGCAGCGCCGTCAGCGCCCAGTCGCAACGCCTCAACGTGGTGGCCAGCAATCTGGCCAACGCCGATTCCGTGGCCGGTCCTGACGGGAAGGCCTACAAGGCGCGGCAGGTCGTCTTCCAGACCATGCCCGTGGGCGCCGAGTCGGCGGCAGGCGTGCGCGTGAGCCAGGTGCTCGAAAGCAACGAGCCGATGCGCAAGATCCACAACCCCACCCATCCACAGGCCGACGCGCAGGGTTATGTGACCCAGTCCAACGTCAATCCGGTGGAGGAAATGGTCAACATGATCTCTGCCTCACGCTCCTACCAGAACAACATCGAGGTCATGAACACCGCGAAGACGCTGTTGCTCAAGACCCTGCAAATGGGTCAGTGACCCGCGAGGACACCCGCATGATCTCTGCCACCAACACGACCACCAGCAGCACCGCAAACACGTCCGGCAACGGCGTGACGGCCGTCAATGGTGCTGCATCGGAGGACCGCTTCCTGAAGTTGCTGGTCGCGCAATTGAGCAACCAGGATCCGCTCAACCCGATGGACAACGCGCAGATGACTTCGCAGATGGCGCAGATCTCGACCGTTTCGAGTATCGAAAAGGTCAACGCCAGCCTGGGCGGCCTCGCTTCGCAGCTGGCCTCACTCCAGATGCTGCAGGCAAGCTCGCTGGTCGGGCGCAACGTCCTTGTCGAGGGCAGGCAACTCAGCATCGACCAGGGACTGGCAGGTGGCGCGGTCGACCTGCCCGCGCGCGCCGACAGCGTCACCATCGAAATCCTGTCCGCCGGTGGTCAGGTGATCGACACAATGCAGCTTGGCCGCCAGGACGCCGGCCGGCACACGTTTGACTGGGATGCCAGCGCCCACCCCGGCGTGACTGCAGCAAGTTACCGCGTCAGCGCGTTGAGTGGCGGCAAGCCGCTCAATGCGACGCAACTCGTGCGCGACAGGGTCGATGCCGTGAGCGCCGACAGTGGCGTCATGAACGTGCAACTGCGCGGACTGGGCAGCGTCGCCTACAGCACCGTGAAAGCCATTCTCTAGCCGGCAGCCGGCCTGTCCTATCTCCCTTTGCCCACTTTCGCAGGAAAAACACCATGTCATTCCAGACCGGACTATCAGGCCTGAACGCCGCCAGCCGCAACCTCGACGTCATCGGCAACAACATTGCCAACGCCAATACGGTGGGCGCCAAAGTGTCGCGCGCAGAATTCTCCGAGATCGTTGCAGCCTCCACCATCGCCGCCACCGGCCGCACGGAAGGCATCGGGGTCGAGGTGGCCACCGTGTCGCAACTGTTCACCCAAGGGGGGGTCAATGTGACCGGCGGCAACCTGGATCTGGCCATCAACGGCGGCGGCTTTTTCCGCGTCACCATGCCCGACGGGACTGCCGCCTACACCCGCGCCGGCGAGTTCAAACTCGACACCCAGGGCAATATCGTCACGAACGCGGGGGCCAACCTGATGGGTTACCCGACCACGACGGCGGGCGTTGCCACCAGTTCCACGCTGCAGCCCTTGCAGTTGCCTACCTCGACACCGATTCCAGCCAGCGCCACCACCACCATCAACGCCGAGTTCAATCTGGACGCCACGGCGGCAATCTGGAACGTGCCGGTTCCGACCACGCCCCTGACCACCTACGGGACCTCGCTGGTCACCTACGACTCGCAGGGCGCGCCGGTCACGGCCTCGTTCTATATGCGCAAGACGGCCAATGACACCTGGGAGGTGTTCACCGACCCCACGTCGCCGGCGGCCGCCGCCGGCAGCACGGTGGCGACATTGACCTTTGGCGTCAACGGCCAGTTGCTGGGTTCCGTTCCGGCCAACCCGACGATCAGCCTCACTTCGCCCAATCCGACCATCGGTACATTCACGCCAACCCTGCAGGTGACGTCTGCGACGCAGTACGCCACCGCATTTGCCGTCAGCGACCTGACCCAGGACGGCTTTGCGCCGGGCGACTTCGTGGCGCTCAAGATCAACGAGAACGGTGTGATCTCGGCGCGCTATTCGAACGGCGAGATCCAGGCTGCGGGCCAGGTTGCGCTGGCCGACTTCCGCAACGTACAGGGCCTGCGTCCATCGGCTTTTGGCAACTGGGTCGAGACCGTGGCCTCGGGCCAGCCGGTGCTGGGCTCCCCCGGACAGGGCAAGTTCGGCGCCCTGCGCGCCGGCGCCCTGGAAGAGTCCAACATCGACCTGACCTCCGAGCTCGTGAACATGATGACGGCGCAGCGCACCTATCAGGCCAACGCCCAGACCATCAAGACCCAGGACCAGGTGCTCTCAACCCTGACCAACCTGCGTTAAAGCACCCGCCGCGCGCACCCCCATCCTGAGCTTGCACCATGGATCGCCTGATCTACACCGCCATGACCGGCGCCAATGCCGCGGCACACCGCCAGTCGGTACTGGCGAACAACCTGGCAAACGCATCGACCAACGGCTTTCGCGCAGAGCTTTCCACCTACCGCGCCGTGCCATTGCGCGGCGACGGCGCCACGACACGTGTCTTTGCGCTGGAGGCGACCGCCGGCCATCTGGACCTGCCGGGGCCGGCACAGCGCACCGGCCGCAACCTGGACGTGATGGCCACACGCAATGCCTGGTTTGCCGTGCAGGGGCTGGACGGTGCCGAGGCCTACACGCGCAACGGGTCGCTGGAAATCGCCGCCGACGGTTCGCTGCAGACCAGCAATGGCCTGACGGTGCTGTCGGACGGCGGCGCGCCGATCACGATACCCGCCGGCGCTGAACTCTCTTTTGGCGGCGAGGGCAATGTGGGGGCCAAGGTGCCTGGCCGGCCGTCCAGCATCGTCGGGCGGCTGAAGATGGTCACGCCCGCCACGGACGACCCGCTCAAGCGCGGCGACGACGGCCTGTTCCGTGCCACCTCGGGCGATCCCCTGCCCAACGATACCCAGGCCAGGCTGCAGGCTGGCGTGCTCGAAGGCTCCAATGTCAACCCGATCGAAACCATGGTCGGGATGATCCAGACCGCGCGCCAGTTCGAGCAGCAGATGCGCCTGCTGCAGACGGCGGAATCGAACGACCGCTCCGCCGGGCAACTCCTGAGCCTGCAAGGCTGAACGTCCTGAAAGCAACACCATGATCAATTCCCTGTGGATCTCGAAAACCGGCATGGAGGCCCAGCAGACCCAGCTGGACGTGATCGCGCACAACCTCGCCAACGTCTCGACCACCGGCTACAAACGCGCCAATGCCGTGTTCGAAGACCTGATGTACCAGAACCTGCGCCAGGTCGGCGCCGCCACGACCGACCAGTCCCAGTTGCCCACCGGACTGCACCTGGGCCTTGGCGTACGCACCGTGGCCACCAGCCGCTCCTTCGCACAGGGCACCGTGCAACAGACGTCCAACCCGCTGGACGTGGCCATACAGGGCTCCGGCTTCTTCCAGATCACCATGCCCGATGGCACCACCCAGTACACCCGGGATGGCTCGTTCCAGGTCGACAACCAGGGCCGTCTGGTCACTGCCAGCGGCCTGCCGGTAGCCAGTGGCGTGACGGTTCCGGCGAACGCCAAGAATGTCACCATCGGCAACAACGGCACCGTCACGGCGAGTATTCCGGGGCAGACCACGCCGCAGTCCATCGGCAGCATCACCATGGCCAGCTTCCTGAACCCGGCGGGGCTGGAGCCACAGGGCCAGAATCTGTTTGCCGAGAGCCCGGCCTCGGGCCAGCCGAGCACCGGTGCGCCTGGATCAAACGGCCTGGGAACACTCTCGCAGGGCTTCCTGGAGACCTCGAATGTCAACGTGGTGCAAGAGCTGATCACCATGATCCAGACCCAGCGCGCGTACGAAATGAACTCCAAGGCGATTCAGACCTCGGATCAGATGCTGCAAAAGCTGGGGCAGCTGTGATGGTCACCCCCGCCTTCTTCAACCGCCTGGCCATGCTGGCAGCCGCGCTGCTGTGTTGCGCCTGCGACTCGGTGCCGCAAAAGGTCTCGGTGGACTTTCCGCCCCTGCCGGCCACTGGCATGCCAGTGGCGGCCGCACCCAGCAGGAGCCCCACCGGCAGCCTGTTCAACACGGTGAGTTACCGGCCTTCCTTCGAAGACAACCGTGCACGCATGGTCGGCGACACCGTGACCATCCAGATCGTCGAGAACGTGACAGCCAGCCAGAAGTCATCGTCCACCGCCAACCGCAACAGCTCGCTCGAAACGGGAGTCACCGCGTTTCCGTTCCTGTCGGCAGCCGCGCTCGGGAAATTCACCGCCGGCGCATCGACGGCGAATGATTTCTCCGGCAAGGGCGGTACCGAAAGCGCGAATACCTTCTCCGGCTCCATCACCACCACCG
Organism: Betaproteobacteria bacterium; assembly: GCA_031387285.1. Classification (GTDB taxonomy): domain Bacteria; phylum Pseudomonadota; class Gammaproteobacteria; order Burkholderiales; family Burkholderiaceae_C; genus CAISIP01. Next base: position 7,037 of record JANNDB010000923.1, read on the forward strand.
TGGTGGAGGTGATGCCCAACGGCCATCTGGTGGTGGCAGGTGAAAAACAGATCGGGGTGAACCAGAATGTCGACGTTCTGCGCTTCTCCGGCACCGTCGACCCGCGCGTGGTACAGCCCGGCAGCATCGTGAACTCGACCCAGGTAGCCAACGCGCGCATCGAATCCAGGGGGCGTGGCGCGCAGGCCGAAGCGCAGACCGTGGGCATCCTTGCGCGCTTCTTCATGGCCTTGTTGCCGTTCTGAAATAAACCATGACGAAATTCCCTTCACTGCAAATCGTCCGGCGTGCCGGCGCATGCCTGCTCGCGCTGGCCTTGTGCGTCGCGCCGGCCTTTGCCGCCTCGCGCATAAAGGAGGTTGCGTCCATCGAAGGCGTGCGCAGCAACCAGCTGACCGGCTTCGGCCTGGTGATCGGGCTCGACGGCACCGGTGACCAGACCACCCAGATGCCCTATACCTCGCAGGGCCTGAGCAACTACCTGCAGCAACTCGGCATCACCCTGCCGGCCGCCACCGCCGCATCTCTGCAACTTAAAAACGTGGCCGCGGTGCTGGTCACGACGCAGTTGCCGGCCTTCGCGCGGCCCGGGCAGGCGCTCGACGTGAACGTCTCATCGCTGGGCAATGCCAAGTCGCTCAAGGGCGGCATGCTGATCGGCACTGCGCTGCGCGGCGTGGACGGCGAAATCTACGCTCTGGCCCAGGGCAACCTGATCGTCGGGGGTGCGGGCGCCTCGGCCGGTGGCAGCAAGGTGCAGATCAACCATCTGAGTGCCGGCCGGATTCCCAACGGCGCGCAGGTCGAGCGCGTGGTCGCCACGCCACTGCAAATGGGCGACAGCATCAAGCTCGGTCTGGAAGCATCCGATTTCCAGACCGCGCGGCGGGTGGCGCAGGCCATCAACCGGCGCTTCGGCGAGGGCTCGGCGCAGGCGCTGGACGGGCGCACGGTGCAGGTGCGCGCGCCCACCGACCCGAACGCGCGCGTGACCTTCATCGCGGAGATGGAGGAGCTGCAGCTGGAGTCTTCAGTGCCAGCGGCCAAGGTTGTCATCAATTCGCGCACCGGCTCCATCGTGCTGAACCAGGCCGTGTCGCTCGGACCCTGCGCGATTGCGCACGGCAACCTGTCGGTGAGCATCAGCACCACGCCGGTGATCAGCCAGCCGAATGCGCTTTCCACTGGCGGACAGACCGTGGTGGCGGAGAAATCGACCATCCAGATCAAGCAGGAGCCCGGCATCCTGATTCAACTGCCGGCCGCCCCGCAACTGGCCGACGTGGTGCGCGCGCTCAACGCCCTGGGCGCCACGCCACAGGACCTGCTGGCCATCCTGCAAGCCATCAAGGCCGCCGGCGCCCTGAACGCCGAGTTAGAGGTTATTTGAAATGGCAGTCCCGCAGCTCAACAGCAACGCGCTGGCGGCCGACGCCCGATCGCTCAACGCGCTGAAGCTGCAGGCGGGGCAAAACACGCCTGCATCCATCAAGGAAGCGGCGAAACAGTTCGAGTCGCTTTTCATGCGCGAACTCATAAAGAGCATGCGCGACGCCACGATGAAATCGGGCTTGCTCGACAGCGCGTCAGGCGATCTGGGCCAGGACCTGCTGGACCAGCAGCTCGCCGTCCACATGTCGGGCATGCCGGGCGGACTCTCCGACATGATTGCGCGCCAGTTGTCGCGCCAGATGGCACCCGCGGACGGCGCAGGCGTGCCGGTCTCCAGCCGTGCTGCGCCGGTGCCCGAAGTGACCAATGGCGCAACCGCCAGCGCGGGCCAGGCCGGATTCGTCGCGCGCCACGCGCAGGCGGCCGCCCGGGTAGAGCGCAGCAGTGGCATCCCCTCGGGCTTCATGCTGGGCCAGGCCGGACATGAAACCGGTTGGGGCAAACACGAGATCACACTGGCGGGCGGCACACCGTCTTTCAACCTGTTCGGCATCAAGGCGGGCGCCGGCTGGACCGGCAAGGTGGCCGAGGTCACGACGACCGAGTTCATCAACGGCGCACCGCAGAAGGTCGTGGCCCGGTTCCGCGCCTACGGCTCATACGAAGAATCGTTCCGCGACTACGCGCGGCTGGTGACGCAGAACCCGCGTTATGCGCAGGCCAGCGGGC
>JANNDB010000951.1:0-2851 GCA_031387285.1 Betaproteobacteria bacterium
TGCGGCAACCAGGCTTCGTCGAAGTGCAGGTTGTCCACATAGCCATCGAGCATGCCCTTGATGGTCTCGGTGTTGTACAAAACCCCGTCATAGGTGGACTGCGTCAGCGTCAATACCCGTGGCTTGACCTTCGCCATGTCCAGGCCCTTGAGCAGCGGATTGGCCTTGATCTTGGCCTGGATCGCGGCGGGCTCGAATTCCTCCTTCGGAATCGGGCCGATGATGCCGAAGTGGTTGCGCGTGGGTTTGAGGAAGACGGGAATGGCGCCCGTCATGATGATGGCGTGCAGGATCGACTTGTGGCAGTTGCGGTCCACCACCACCACGTCACCGGGTGCCACGCAGTGGTGCCAGACCATCTTGTTCGAGGTACTGGTGCCGTTGGTGACGAAGAAGCAATGGTCAGCGTTGAAGATGCGCGCCGCATTGCGCTCCGACGCCGCAATCGGCCCGGTGTGGTCGAGCAACTGGCCCAGTTCCTCCACCGCGTTGCAGACGTCGGCGCGCAGCATGTTCTCGCCGAAAAACTGGTGAAACATCTGGCCCACGGGGCTTTTCAGAAACGCCACGCCGCCCGAGTGCCCGGGGCAGTGCCAGGAGTAGGAGCCGTCTTCGGCGTAATCCAGCAGCGCCTTGAAAAAAGGCGGCTGCAGGCCCTCGAGATAACTCTTGGCTTCGCGGATGATGTGGCGCGCCACAAACTCCGGCGTGTCTTCGAACATGTGGATGAAGCCGTGCAGTTCGCGCAGGATGTCATTCGGGATGTGGCGCGAGGTCTTGGTCTCGCCGTAGACGTAGATCGGCACATCGAGGTTCTTGCGCCGCACCTCTTCGATGAACTGGCGCAGGTTCAGCACCGCCGGGTCCAGGTCCGGCCCGGGCGTGAACTCCTCGTCGTCGATGGATAGGATGAAGGCGCTGGCGCGGCTCTGCTGCTGTGCAAACTGCGCCAGATCACCATAGCTGGTAACGCCCAGTACCTCGAAGCCTTCGCTCTCGATGGCCTGCGCCAGCGCGCGTATCCCCAGACCGGAGGTGTTCTCGGAGCGGAAATCTTCGTCGATGATGACGATGGGAAAGCGAAATTTCATGGGACTTCCTGGTACGGACGGAAAAAAGCTTCAGTGAAGACTAACTTGTACTCAAGTTATGTCGAAACTAAAGCGAAATTTCATGGGGGCTCCGGAGCGTCGCGGTCGGCGCAAATTGGCCAATCAGGCGCGCAGTGTAAGGATTTGCCGCGTCGGAGACCTTGCACGGGCGCACAATGGCCGCAAAATGTGGCGTACGCAATACACATTGGAGCCTGTAATGGAAGTATCGACCCTTTGGTGGCTGGCAACCGGTGCCGCCGTGGCCGTTGAGCTGGCCACCGGCACCTTTTACCTGCTCATGTTTGCACTCGGGCTGGCTGCCGCGGCGCTGGCCGCCCATGCAGGATTCGGCAATGCCACACAGATGGTGGTGGCTGCGGTGGTGGGCGGCGGCGCAGTGGCCGGCTGGCACCTGCGCCAGATGAACAAGCCCCCGGCGCCACGTGCCGAGTCCAACAAGGACGTGAACCTGGACATCGGAGAAACCGTGCACGTCGACCAATGGGCGCCCGACGGCACCGCGAGCGTGCAATACCGTGGCGCCCAATGGACGGTGGTGGACCGCAATGCGGCGGCGCACACTACCGGCGCGCACCGCGTGACCGAGGTGGTAGGCAGCCGCCTGATCGTCGAAAAAATATAGCCCGCCCATAGACAGCGTCAACCAACAACAAACAGAACGGAAAGCACCATGGAAATCGCCCTCATCATCCTTGTCATCGCTGCCATCTTCATCTTCCGCTCGATCAAGGTCGTGCCGCAGCAACACGCCTGGGTGGTCGAACGCCTGGGCAAATACCACGGCACACTCACGCCGGGCCTGAACATCCTGGTGCCCTTCGTGGACAAGGTGGCCTACAAACACGTGCTCAAGGAGATCCCGCTCGACATACCGAGCCAGGTCTGCATCACGCGCGACAACACCCAGTTGCAGGTGGACGGCATCCTGTATTTCCAGGTGACCGACGCGATGCGCGCGAGTTATGGATCATCCAACTACATCATGGCGATCTCGCAGCTGGCGCAAACCTCGCTGCGCTCTGTCATCGGCAAACTCGAACTCGACAAGACCTTCGAAGAGCGCGCCATCATCAACTCGCAGGTGGTGGCGGCCATCGACGAAGCAGCGCTGAACTGGGGCGTCAAGGTGCTGCGCTATGAGATCAAGGACCTCACGCCGCCCAAGGAGATCCTGCATGCCATGCAGTCGCAGATCACCGCCGAGCGCGAAAAGCGCGCGCTGATAGCCGCATCCGAAGGCCGCCGCCAGGAACAGATCAACATCGCCACGGGCGAGCGCGAGGCCTTTATCGCGCGCTCGGAAGGCGAGAAACAGGCCGTCATCAACAAGGCGCAAGGCGACGCACAATCCATACTCGCCGTCGCCGAAGCCACCGGGCAGGCGATCGAGCGCATCGCCCTCGCGATCCGGCAGCCCGGCGGCGAACAGGCAGTACAGCTCAAGGTGGCCGAGAAAGCCGTGGAAGCCTACAGCCGGGTCGCCAGCGACGCCACCACCACCCTCATCGTGCCCAGCAACATGACGGAAGTGTCTGCCCTGATCAGCTCGGCCATGATGATGGTGAAGGGGCCGAAGGCCTGAGTTTTCGAATTGCCTGCTGGTAGAATCGATGGCATCGGAGAGGTGGATGAGCGGTTTAAGTCACACGCCTGGAAAGCGTGCGAGGGGTAAAACCCTCCGCGGGTTCGAATCCCGCCTTCTCCGCCAGGAAACAAGCATACGGGCCAAATCGGCC
>JANNDB010000960.1:0-5764 GCA_031387285.1 Betaproteobacteria bacterium
CGTCATGGCCGCCGTGTTCGTCGGCGTACTGCGGATGCGGGCTGCGCGCATACGGCAGGTCGAACACATGGTCCATCTCGGCCGTGGTGAGCGGGATCGGCGGCGGGTTGATCCAGACGTCGCGCGCGGTTGCGCCCTCCCCGTGCGCCTGCACCAGGGCGCGTGCGTTGCCCGGATTGGTCTCGAGGTGCAACACGCGGCTCGCATGGGCGTAGAGCACCGGGTCGGCCTTCACCTGTTCGTAGCTGGGCAGGCGGATCACGCTGCGCTCCCGCGGTGGCACCTTGAGTTTGCCCTTGAGCGTGGGGTTGGCGACAAAAGTCAGGGGCTGTATCGCCGGGTTCGCCGCCGGGCCCTGCGCAGCACCGTCTTCCTTGCTGCAGGTCGCGCCCTGCTGCGCCGCCTGTTCGCTGGTGGTCTGGTACGGGTTGACATGGCTCTCGATGCGGCCGGGCGCGTCCACGCTGGAGGAATCGATCTCGAACCAACCCTTGCCGCTGGCGTCATCGGCGCGCCGCACAAAGGCCGTGCCGCGCACGTCGGTGATGTCCTGCACCGGCTCGCGCGCGGCAAGCCGGTGCGCCACTTCGACCAGCGCGCGCTCGGCATTGCCGTACAGCAGCAGGTCGCATTTGGCGTCCACCACGATGGAGCGGCGCACTTTGTCGCTCCAGTAGTCGTAATGCGCGATGCGGCGCAGGCTGCCTTCGATGCCGCCCAGGATGATGGGCACGTCCTTGTAAGCCTCGCGGCAACGCTGGCTGTAGACAATCGCCGCGCGGTCCGGGCGTTTGCCGCCAACGTCGCCCGGCGTATAGGCGTCGTCGCTGCGGATCTTGCGGTCTGCCGTGTAGCGGTTGATCATGGAATCCATGTTCCCCGCCGTCACGCCCCAGAACAGGTTCGGCTTGCCCAGCGCGCGAAACGGCTCGGCGCTCATCCAGTCGGGTTGCGCAATGATGCCCACGCGGAAACCCTGGGCCTCCAGCGTGCGGCCGATCACCGCCATGCCGAAACTGGGGTGATCGACGTAGGCGTCACCCGTCACCAGGATGATGTCGCAGCTGTCCCAGCCGAGCTTGTCCATCTCGGCACGCGACATGGGCAGGAAGGGCGCAGGGCCGAAACGCGCCGCCCAATATTTGCGGTAGCTGGTGAGGGGTTTGGCCGCCCGCGTGAAGAAGGAGACGTCGACGGGCGCGTTCATCGCTCAATTTTACCGGCGCACCCCCGTCTGGCCATAATGGAACAGCCAATCCCCTGCAATCCACCAGCCCACGCGCCATGACCTCTGCCAGCGGACCCGAATTCCAGACCATCACCAGCAACAATATCCAGATGCGCATCGCGCTCCAGGGCAGCGGACCGCTGGTGCTGTTCTGCCATGGCTGGCCCGAATCCTGGTACTCCTGGCGGCACCAGATGGCGGCGCTGGCCACGGAGGGTTACCGCGTGGTGGCACCCGACATGCGCGGTTACGGCCATACCGACGCACCGGCCGACCTGGCGCAATACACCATCCTGCACCTCGTAGGCGACATGGTGGGTGTGCTCAAGGCGCTGGGCGAAACCAGCGCCGTGGTGGTGGGCCATGACTGGGGCGCGCCTGTGGCCTGGCACTGCGCGATGCTGCGGCCGGACCTGTTTCGCGGCGTCGTCGGCATGAGTGTTCCGTTTGCACCGCCCGGGCCGGTCGACGTGATGGCCTATCTGCGCAAGCAGGGCATCCACAACTTCTACTGGCAGTATTTTCAGGAGCCGGGCGTGGCAGAGGCCGAGTTCGAAGCCGACATCGAAGCCGCGCTGCGGCGCATCCACTTCAGCGGCTCGGGTGACGGCCCACCGCGCGCCACATTCGGCATGATCGACGCCGGCAAGGGGTTTCTGGGTAACACGGTGGAACCGCCGTCGCTGCCGGCCTGGATGGACGCCGACGACCTTGCCTACTACGCCTCCCAGTTTCGCCACAGCGGTTTCCGCGGCGGCCTGAACTGGTACCGCAACATGACGCGCAACTGGGAACTGATGGGTCCATGGCGCGGCTGCGTGATCCGCCAGCCCGCGCTGTTCATCGCAGGCGTTCATGACAGCGTGCTCAAGTTCCCGGCCTCGCAGTCACAGATCGACAACTACGGAAAAACCCTGCCCGGGCTGCGCGGTTGCCACATCATCGAAGGCTCCGGCCACTGGGTGCAGCGGGAGCGTGCGGCGCAGGTTAACGATCTGTTGCTGGGGTTCCTCAAAGGGCTGTAGCCACCGGCTGATCGAGGGCAAACACCAAGGGCATGGCGCGCCGCAGGCTTTTAGAATCAGGGCCCAGACCAACCCGCGCGGACTCCGGCCCGCCGCCTCTCCAGGACCCCCACATCATGAAGAAACTCATTTCGGCATTGGCGCTCGGCGCCATCGGCGTCACCGCCTTCGCCCAGGCCAAGGAACTCAAGGTCGCCATCGACCCGACCTACGAGCCGTTCACCTTCAAGACCGCCGACGGCAAGCCCACGGGCTTCGACGTCGACATTGCCAATGCCGTGTGTGAACACGTCAAGCGCAAGTGCGTATTTGTCGAACAGGTCTGGGACAGCATGATCCCCGGCCTGCAAGCCAAGAAATACGACGTGATCATCAGCTCCATGTCGATCACCGAAGACCGCCTCAAGGTGGTGGACTTCACCGACAAGTACTACAACACGCCGAGCAAGATCGTCATCAAGAAGAGCATCCCGTTCAACAACGAGGCCTCGCTCAAGGGCAAGAAGATCGGTGTGCTCAAGGGCAGCACGCAGGAGAAATACGCCAACGGCGAGCTCAAGAAGGTCGGCGTGGTCGTCACCCCGTACGAAGCGCAGGACCAGGTCTATCTGGACATCAAGGCCGGCCGGCTCGATGGCACCGTGGCCGATATCCTGGAGGTACAGGGCGGCTTTCTGAGCAAGCCCGAGGGCAAGGACTACGGCTTTGTCGGGCCCGAGTTGTTCATTCCCAAATACTTTGGCTCCGGCGCCGGTTTTGCGTTGCGCAAGGGCGAAGCGGCGCTCAAGGACGAACTCAACGGTGCGATCAAGGCCATCCGCGCCAACGGCAGCTACAAGAAGATCAACGACAAGTATTTCAAGATCGACGTCTACGGCAAGTGAGCCGCAGTCAGGCTGAACCGCGCGCCTGATCGCGAGCCGGATTGAGCGCCTATTACGGCTCCATCCTCTACGGCGCCCTGCTCACGGTGGGCGTGTCGCTGGCTGCGCTCGCCGTTTCCGTCGCGCTCGGGCTGCTCGGGGCGGCTGCCAGGTTGTCCGGCCGGCGCAGCCTGGTCGGGCTGGCAACGGCCTACACCACGCTGATTCGCGGAGTTCCCGATCTGGTGCTGATGCTGCTGGTGTTCTACGGTGGCAGCATCGGCATCAACAACCTGCTCGAGTTGTCCGGCACCGGTGCCACCCTGGACATCAACCCGTTTGGTGCCGGCGTGCTGACGCTGGGGTTCATCTACGGCGCCTACATGACGGAGACCTTCCGCGGCGCCATCCTGGCCATACCGCGCGGGCAGTTCGAGGCTGCCGCCGCGTTCGGCATGGGGCCGGCGCAGATGTTCTGGCGCATCACGCTGCCGCAGATGGTGCGCTACGCCCTGCCCGGCTTCACCAACAACTGGCTGGTGCTGATCAAGGCTACCGCCCTGGTGAGCCTGATCGGCCTGCAGGAGATGACCTATCTGGCCAAGCAGGCCAGCGCCGCCACACGCTCGCCGTTCGCCTTCTTCCTGTTCACCGCCACGCTGTTCCTGCTCTACACCTGGGTTTCGCTGATCGTCTTGCGCCGCCTTGATGCGCGCTTCAGCCTGGGCGCGCGCCGGGGGACGCTGTGAACTGGGAGGTGGTGTTTCGCCCGGAAAGCCTGGCCATGTACGGCGAGGGCCTGCTCACCACTCTGGGCCTGCTGGCCTCCTCGCTGGCGGTGGGCGGTGTGCTGGCGCTGCTGTTCGCGCTGGCCTTGACCGGCAACAGTGTCTGGTTGCGCCGCATCGTCGGCGCCTATACCTTCGTGATCCGCGGCACGCCGCTGCTGATACAGGTCTACATGATCTATTACGGACTGGGCCAGCTCGAATGGATACAGGCACGCTGGGACGACGTGTGGCCCTGGACGCAGTTCAAGGATCCGTTTTTTTGCGCGTTGCTCGCCTTCAGCCTCAACACCGCCGGCTACACCGCCGAAATGCTGGCGGGCGCGATCCGCGAAACCAACGCCGGCGAGATCGAATCGGCCCAGGCCTTTGGCATGAGCCGCTTTCAGGTGATGCGCCGCATCGTGCTGCCCAGCGCCATGCGCCGCACCCTGCCGGCCTACAGCAACGAGGTGGTGATGATGCTGCACAGCACCAGCCTGGCCAGCGCCGTACCCGCCATGCTGGATGTGACGGCCGCGGCCAGCCGCATCTATTCGGATTTCTACCTGCCGTTCGAGGCGTATCTGTTTGCCGCCGCGATCTACCTGTGCTGCACTTTCTGCCTGATCGGCATCTTCAAAGTAGCCGAGCGGCACTTCCTGGCGCACCTGGCGCCACGCCGCGCGGCCTGAACCGGAACGACCTGCAAGGCCCACCATGACCGAAGCCGCCCTCAAGTTGCAAGCGATTGAAATCCACAAGCGCTTCGGCGCCCATGCGGTGTTGCGCGGGGTCTCGCTGCGCGCCTGCGCGGGCGACGTGATCAGCATCATCGGCAGTTCGGGTTCGGGCAAGAGCACGCTGCTGCGTTGCGTGAACCTGCTCGAAAAGCCCAATCAGGGGCGCATCCTGGTGGCCGGGGAAGAACTGCGCCTTGCGCCGGATCGCCATGGCGAGTTGCAGGCAGTCGATGCAAAGCAGTTGCAACGCCTGCGCACCAAATTGGCCATGGTGTTCCAGCATTTCAACCTGTGGGCACACCTCACGGTGCTGCAGAACATCATCGAAGCGCCGGTGCATGTGCTGAAGATCAGCCGCGACGAAGCCGTGGCACGCGCGCGCAAGTACCTGGCACTGGTCGATCTGGCGAATGTGGAGGACCGTTACCCGGCCCACCTGAGCGGCGGCCAGCAGCAGCGCGTCGCGATTGCCCGTTCGCTGGCGATGGAGCCGGAGGTGATGCTGTTTGACGAACCCACCAGCGCGCTCGACCCCGAGCTGGTCTCCGAGGTGCTGCGCGTGATGCGCACCCTGGCCCAGGAAGGCCGCACCATGGTGGTCGTCACGCACGAGATGGGCTTCGCGCGCGAGGTGGCAAACCACCTGATCTTCCTGCACCAGGGGCTGGTGGAAGAGGAAGGTGTTCCGGCCGAGGTGCTTGCCAACCCCCGAAGTGAACGATTGGGGCAGTTTCTCTCGGGCAGCCTCAAGTAGGCGCCGGCTACGGCGCGCCGCGCCGCACGAAGTGCAGCTTGTTGCCGTCCGGGTCGCGCACATAGGCGCCGTAATAGTCCGGCGCGTAATCCGTACGCAGCCCCGGTGGCCCTTCGTCGCTGCCTTGGGCGGCCAGCACGGCGTCGTAGAAGGCGGTGGCGCGGGCCTTGCGTGACAACGCGTCGAATGAGGCGGATACTGGTCCACCCGGCACTGTCAAACCGTGGAAGGAGGCGCCATGTCCGCCAGCAGTTTCAAGACACTTGTGACCCATCGCCCCAAGGGACGGGTGGTGGTCCAGAAGGCCTATCGGGACCGGTCGGTGACGGCGCGGTCTCCGGCCCTGGAAGTGATGACCGATTTCGCGCGCATGCAGTCGGTCAC
>JANNDB010000991.1:0-2305 GCA_031387285.1 Betaproteobacteria bacterium
CAGCCGCGGTCACCATCTCGACAACATCGGGCTGGCCAAGGGTCAACGTTCCGGTCTTGTCGAAGACGATGACCGTCAGCTTGGTGGCGTTTTCCAGCGCAGCCGCGTTCTTGAACAGAATGCCATTCATGCCCCCAGTCCGGTCCCGACCATGATGGCCATCGGTGTGGCCAATCCAAGTGCGTCGGGACACGCAATCACGAACACCGTGATGGTCAGGGTCAGCGCGAACAGCAAAGGCTCGCCAATGACCCAGAACCAGACGCCAAAGGTCAATAGCCCGATGGCGATGGCGGCCAGCACCAGCCACTGCGATGCCCGGTCCGCGAGCAACTGACCGGGCGCCTTGGAGTTCTGCGCCTCCTGTACCAGCTTGACGATCTGCGCCAGCGCGGTGTCCGCGCCCACCTTCGTGGCCTTGTAACGAAAACTGCCGCTCTTGTTGATCGTCGCGCCAATGACGGGGTTGCCGACCACCTTCTTCACCGGCATGGACTCGCCCGTCAGCATGGACTCGTCCACCTGCGAGCTTCCCTCGGTGATTTCGCCATCCACCGGGATCTTGTCTCCCGGCTTGATGACGACGATCTCACCGGCGAGCACCTCCGCCGTCGGAACCTTGGTCTCCACGCCGCCACGTAGCACCGTGGCCATCGCCGGTGCCAGATCCATCAACGCGCGGATCGCGTCCGAGGCGCCGGCGCGGGCACGCATCTCCAGCCAATGCCCGAGCAGGATGAACACCAGCAAAACCGCCGATGCCTCATAGAACACCTCGCCTTCGTAGAAGAATGTCGCACCCACGCTGAAGACGTACCCCGTTCCGACCGAAAGCACGACCAGCGTCGCCATGTTGGCAACCTTGTTGCGTGCGGCGCGCCATGCAGCGACCACGAAAGGCCAGACCGGGTAGGCGATGGCACAGGTGGCGACGATGAACAGGAAGAGCTTGCGGTCCACCCCGAAGGGCGGAGAGAAGTCGCCGAACATCTTGCCCATCGGCGAATACACAAACACCGGAACGGCGAATACCAGGGCCACCAGGAAGCGGTTGCGCATGTCGTGCGCCATGTCTTCCATCGACATGCCTGGTGCATGGCCCATGTCATGCATCATGTCGGCCTTCGGGTCGGCGGTCGATGCCCCACCATGTCCTGCGTGGGAACCATGGCCGCCGTGGCCCGCGTGGGAAGCACCGTCCATCTTGTGGCCTGCAGGGTCGCAGACATGGGCGGGAGCAAGCTCACCCCGACAGTGGTAACCGCATTCGACGACCCGTTGCCGGATGGCTTCAAGAGCGATTCGCGCTTCGTCGTAATGCACTGTTGCGCTCCCGGCAACATAGTTCACGTTTGCGTGGTGCACGCCCGGCAGCGTCGAAAGCTGCCTTTCGACACCTGTCGCGCTCAGGGTGGACACCAGTTCGCCGACTTCGATAGTGCTTGTCTTCATGGGGATTCCCTGGGTGAGCGGGGCTTTACCGCGCCAGCCGCGTGGAGGCGATGCAATCCGGCGTGAACTGGAACGCGATGTTGGTGTCGGGCTGAACAAGCTTGGTCTTCTTGCCCGCGTACGGCAGTCGCGACAAGATGTCCCGTATCAGGTTGAGACGCGCCAGACGCTTGTCATCAGCCCGTACGATGTGCCATGGGGCCACGGCCGTATGCGTGCGCAGCAGCATCGAATCGCGTGCATCGGAATACGCCTTCCAGTGCTTCACCGCAACCGCATCTATCGGGCTGGACTTCCATCGTTTGAGCGGATTCTGAACGCGGTCGGCCAGGCGCCGTATCTGCTCGCGCTTGCCTACATCGAGGTAGTATTTCAACAGCCTGATGCCCGATTTGACGAGCATCTCCTCGAATCTGGGAACCGACCACATGAATTCCTCGTGCTCCTCCTTGGTACAGAAGCCCATGACGTGTTCCACGCCCGCGCGGTTGTACCAGCTGCGGTTGAACAGCACGAATTCCTCGGCGACGGGCAACTGGGCGACGTAGCGCTGAAAGTACCATCCACTGCGATCCCGCTCGGTCGGCTTCCCGAGCGCAACCACACGGGTTTCGCGCGGGCTCATGTGTTCGACGATGCGCTTGATGCTGCCATCCTTTCCGGCAGCGTCGCGGCCTTCGAGCACGACCAGAATCTTGTCGCCGCAACCGATGAAGTGCCTCTGCAGCTTGACCAGTTCGACCTGAAGCAAGTCCAGCTGTGCGTGGTAATCCTCGCGTGACATTGACAGCTGACCCGCTCCCGCGCCCGTGGCAGACGTTTGCGGCGCGGCGCCGGGGTCAACGGCCGCAGG
>JANNDB010001020.1:0-1830 GCA_031387285.1 Betaproteobacteria bacterium
CGTCATGCCGATCTCCTCGCAGCGCAGCAATTCGAACATGTCGCGCTTCACACTGTGGTCCGGGCAGGCCGGATAACCCGGCGCCGGGCGGATGCCGCGGTACTTCTCGGCGATCAGGTCATCCACGTCGAGTCGCCCGGCTTCGTCGGCCGCGTAACCCCACAGATCGGTGCGTACACGTTGGTGCAGGCACTCGGCAAATGCTTCCGCGAGCCGGTCAGCCAGCGCCTTGAGCATGATGGACGAGTAGTCATCGTGGTCGTCGGTGAAGTATTTTTCCTTTTTCTCCACGCCCAGACCGGCCGTGACGGCAAACACGCCGATGTAGTCGGCCAGCCCACTGGTCTTGGGCGCGATGAAATCTGCCAGGCAGCGGCTGGGACGCATGACACCGTCGATGACCTGCTTCTCGCTCTGCTGGCGCATGCCGTGCCAGGTCATCGCCACATGGCTGCGCGACTCGTCGGTGTACAGCGCGATGTCATCGTCGTTGACGCTGTTGGCCGGATACAGGCCCACGATGCCGCTGGCGGTCAACCAGCGCCCCTCGATCAGCCGCTTGACCATGCGCTGGCCGTCGGCGTAGACGCGCACGGCTTCGGTGCCGACCACCTCGTCCTTCAGAATGGCCGGAAACGGGCCTGCCAGATCCCAGGTCTGGAAGAACGGACCCCAGTCGATGAAACGCGCCAGCTCGGCCAGGTCAAAGTTGCGGAACAGGCGCCGGCCGATGAACTTGGGTTTGGGCGGCACATAGGTGGACCAGTCAAGCGGCGTCTTGTTGGCGCGCGCCTTGGCCAGCGGCCACATCGGAATCTGCTTCTTGTTGGCGTGTTGGTAGCGCACCTTGTCGTAATCGGTCTGCAACTCGGCCAGGTATTTGGCGGCGCTGTCGGACAGCAGGCTTTGGGCCACGCTCACGCTGCGCGAGGCGTCCGGCACGTACACCACCGGGCCTTCGTAATGCGGCGCGATCTTCACGGCCGTGTGCACCCGCGAGGTGGTGGCGCCGCCGATCAGCAGCGGAATCTTGCGCAGCCGGAAGTGGTCGTCCTTCTGCATCTCGCCGGCCACGTACTGCATCTCCTCCAGGCTCGGTGTGATCAGGCCCGAGAGCCCGACGATGTCGGCACCCTCCACCTTGGCCCGGGCCAGGATCTCGTGGCAGGGCACCATCACGCCCATGTTGACCACGTCGAAATTGTTGCATTGCAGGACCACCGTGACGATGTTCTTGCCGATGTCGTGCACGTCGCCCTTCACGGTGGCGATGATGATCTTGCCCTTGGTCTTCACGTCCTCGCCGGCGGACTCCTGCTGGCGCTTTTCTTCCTCTATGTAGGGAATCAGGTGCGCCACCGCCTGCTTCATCACGCGCGCACTTTTCACCACCTGGGGCAGGAACATCTTGCCCTGGCCGAACAGGTCGCCCACGATGTTCATGCCGTCCATCAGCGGCCCTTCGATCACGTGCAGCGGCCGGCCTCCCCGGGCCAGCACCTCCTGGTAGGCTTCTTCCGTATCGGCGACGATGAAGTCGGTGATGCCATGCACCAGCGCATGCGACAGCCGATGCCCGACACTGGCCGGCGCTTCCGCCGTGCCGCGCCATTCCAGCTTCTTGCTGTCGTCGCGGGACGCCCCCTTGGCCGATTCGGCAATCTCGATCAGGCGCTCGCCCGCATCCGGACGGCGGTTGAGCACCACGTCTTCCACGCGTTCGCGCAGCACCGGCTCCAGATCGTCGTACACCCCCATCATGCCGGCGTTCACGATGCCCATGTCCATGCCGGCCTTGATGGCGTGGTAGAGAAACACGGTGTGGATCGC
>JANNDB010000460.1:0-2132 GCA_031387285.1 Betaproteobacteria bacterium
TGCACGCCAAAGGCATGCCGCGTTTCTGGATCCGCCTTGGCCTGTTGCTGACGCCCGCCATCCTGCTGGCCTGGATCTTGGGGGTGATCACGCTCGAGTTCGCCATCTACCATTCACTGGTCTACACGCTGCGTATAACCATCATTGCCTATTTCGCGTACCACATCTTCGATCTGTCCACGACCGCGAAGTGGTGGTACAAGCTGGTGCAACATGCCATCGCCTCGGGCGCCATCCTGGCCTTGTCCATCATGCTCGCCGAATTGTGGCTGGTCGAACGCATGGCGCTGATCCCGATGGCCCAGTGGACGCCAATCCGCCATTCGCTGGAAACCACTGCCATCACGCTGTTTGCCGGCTTCATCGGCTGGCGCTACCTGGACCTGTGGACCGAGGAGCGTCTGCGCGCCGCCTCCGGCGGCCTTTCGCCGACCCAGATGGATGAGGAGATCGTGGTCGAGCCGGCGTCGCGCCTGACCACTGCCCTGCCCCTGGTGCGCGTCCTGTCGGGCGTCGCCATACTTTTCCTCGTGGCATTTCTGGGCATGTCGCAACTCGGGGTCGACGTGACCACGCTGGTGGCCAGCGCGGGCGTGTTTGGCCTGGCACTAAGCTTTGGTTCGCAGGCCCTGGTGCGCGACATCGTGTCGGGCATCTTCTTCATGTCCGATGACGCGTTCCGTGTCGGGGAATATATCGACACCGGCCGGCTCAAGGGCACGGTCGAACGCGTCCCCTTGCGCTCGGTGCGGCTGCGCCACCAGAACGGGCAGGTCCACACCATCCCGTTCGGCCAGCTCAACTCGATCACCAACTTCAGCCGCGACTGGCAGACCGTGAAGTTCAACCTGCGCCTTTCGCGCAGCGCCGACATCGAGCAAACCCGAAAGACTGTCAAGCGGGTGGGCCAGGAGATGCTGCAGGACCCGGAGTACGGCAAGGAATTCCTGCTGCCGCTCAAGCTGCAGGGCATGGCCGAGATCACCGACAGCGCGCTGGTCGTGCGGCTCAAGTTCACCGTACGCCCGAGCAATCCGAGCGTGGTGCAGCGCGAAGCGCTCAAACGCCTGCACCGCGCCTTCGCTCAGGATGGAATCGAGTTTGCCGCGGGCGTGATAACGGTACAGCCTGCCGGGCCGCATGGGTTGCCCATTGCGGCGTTCGGCGCGGTTACTGCCGCTGCGGTCGAACTGCCCAAGCCCGTGCCGTAGCGCGGGCGGGGCGGCGCAGTCAGGCGTGCTCGCGCAAGTCGCGCTTGAGCACCTTGCCAACCGGGTTGCGCGGCAGGGCATCCACCACCAGCAGGCGCTCCGGCAACTTGTAGACCGCGAACTTCCTTTCGCGCAGGTAGCCGGTGAGCTCATCCAGGGTCAGCGTCGCGCCAGGGTCCCTCAGTGCCACCACCGCACAAACGATTTCGCCGAGCCGGTCGTCCGGTACGCCGATGACGGCCACCTCCCGGACCTTGGGGTGGCCTTCGATCAGCGCCTCGATTTCTACCGGCGAGATCTTGGTGCCGCCGCGGTTCACCACATCCTTGTGGCGCGAGAGGTAATGGTAGTAACGCGGAACCGGCCCGTCTCCTGCGAGCTGGAACAGGTCCCCCGTGCGGTAATAGCCCTGGGCATCGAAAGCGCGGCGCGTCTGCTCCGGGTCGTTCCAGTAGCCGCTGAAAACCAGCGGCCCGCGCAGGCGCAGTTCGCCGGGCCGGCCCGTTGTCGTGATCTCTTCTTCAGTGTCCAGGTCGACCAGCCGTGTCTCCTGAATACCGGCCACCCAGGACGGCCAGTCGATGCCGGACACACCAAAACGCGGCAGGTACTCCGAACGCGCTTGCGGGTCGGGCACGTCGCGCGCACTGCCAAACAGCGCACACCCTTCGGAGGACCCGAAGGTGTTCCAGACGGAGATGCCGTAGCGATCCTGCATGGCGCGGATCATCGACGGCGACAGCGGTGCGGAGCCCGACCCGATGCTGCGCAGCGACGACAGGTCGTACTTTCGCATCAGTGCTTCGTTCTGCACCAGCAGGTTCAGCGCTGCCGGCGGTGCCACGGTATAGGCGACGCGCTCGGACTCGATCTGCTGCAGCAGGGTTTCCATGTCGAAGGGCTGGTGCTGTACCAGCACAC
>JANNDB010001053.1:0-3015 GCA_031387285.1 Betaproteobacteria bacterium
CCCAGAAGATCACCTACCGCAGCACGGGTGAGACGCCCGAACGGCTGATCAGCGCGTTTCGCAACAGCTACTTCCCGCGTATTGCCGTCACCGTGGACATGATCGCCACCGGCACCGACATCAAGCCGGTAGAAATTGTCGTCTTCATGCGTTCCGTGAAAAGCCGCAATTTCTTCGAGCAGATGAAAGGCCGCGGCGTACGCATCTGCGACCCCACCGACCTGCAGGCCGTGACGCCCGACGCCACCACCAAGGACCATTTCGTCATTGTCGACTGCGTGGGCGTGTGCGAGCAGGACAAGACCGACTCGGCCCCCATGGACGCGAAGAAATCGGTGCCCTTCGACAAACTGCTGCAGGCCGTGGCCCTGGGCAACGTGGAACCCGAGGTGCTGAGCAGCGTAGCCGCCCGCCTGGCCCGGCTGGACCGTGACCTGACCGAGACCGACAGGCAGCGCATCGTGCAGGCATCCGGTGGCGCCAGCTTGAAAGACCTGGCGCGCGGCATCGTGGACGCGCTGAACCCGGACAACAGCGCCAATATGGCGCCCGGCGAAATTGAACAACTGATGCAACGCGCCGTGAAGCCACTGTGCGACCCGGCCCTGCGTAGTCTGCTGACAGACCTGAAGCGGCAGGCCGAACAGATCATCGACATCGTGACGCAAGACCAACTGCTGGAGGCCGACTTCAGCGAAGCCGCGCGCGAGCGCGCCCGGGGCACCGTGGAGAGCTTCGAGCGCTTTATCGCTGAGCACAAGGATGAGATCACCGCGCTGCAGATTCTCTACAACCGACCGCAGCGCATGCAGCAGGGTGCGCTGGCATCCACCGAGCCACTGAGTTTTGAAGCACTGAAGGCGCTGGCCGATACGCTGCAGGCGCCACCACATCTGTGGACCGAAGGCCAGTTATGGCAGGCCTACGCGGCGCTGGACCGGAGCAAGGTGAAAGGCGACAACCGCCGGCGCATCCTGACCGACCTGGTGAGCCTGGTGCGGTTTGCGATGCATCAGGACAATGAGTTGGTGCCTTTTCCTGAGCGCGTCAACGCCAACTTCAAGGCTTGGTTGGCGCAGCAGGCGCAGAACGGAACGGCGTTCACTCCCGAGCAATTGCATTGGCTGGGCATGATTCGGGAACATATTGCGGGCAATCTGAGCATTGAGGCAGGTGACTTCGAGTTGTCGCCGTTTGCGCAGCATGGCGGGATGGGAAGGGTGTATCAGTTGTTTGGGGCTGAGTTGCCGAAGGTGCTTGAGGCTATGAATCGGGAGTTGGCGGCGTGAGTGGCTGGAAGACAGTCCGACTTGGTGATGTCTGCGAAAAGATCACGGATGGGACACATCACTCTCCCGCAAACGGGCCTACGGGCAAATACATGTATGTGACCGCCAAGAACATCAAGCCTTGGGGTCTCGACCTCAATGACATTAGCTACGTTGATACGAAGACACATCGCGAAATTTACTCGCGATGCGACGTTCGGACGAATGACGTTTTATATGTCAAGGACGGTGCGACGACTGGCCGGGTGGCATTGAATAATCTCGTTGAGGAGTTTTCGCTTCTATCCAGCGTTGGCGTACTTCGACCCAACGCTTCGTTGAATCCAAAGTACCTGCTCTACGTGTTACAGATGCCGGCCGTAAGAGATCGAATGTTGGGTGACATGGCTGGTGTTGCCATTTCTCGCTTGACAATTCGAAAGCTAAAGGAGGCGGAAATTCCGCTTGCGCCACTTCAGCGGCAAGTGGAAATCGTCGCCGAAATCGAGAAGCAGTTCTCCCGCCTCGACGAAGCCGTCGCCAACCTCCAGCGCGTCAAGGCCAACCTCAAACGCTACAAAGCCTCCGTCCTCAAGGACGCCGTCGAAGGCCGCCTCGTCCCCACTGAAGCCGAACTCGCCCGCCGAGATGGCCGCAGGATTGAAACTGGCGAGCAACTTTTGCGGACGATTCTTGAGGGACGGCGCAGCGCTTGGAGCGGTCGACGTAAATTCAGAGCGCCAGACGCGCTTGAGCAGGATGCCTCGGGACTTCCCGAGGGTTGGACATGGTCGTCCCTTGATCAATTGGCTGAAGTCGGCACTGGGGCGACGCCAAACCGCAACAAGGCCGAGTATTGGAACGACGGCGATGTGCCGTGGGTGACTAGCGGCGCGGTCAATGCAGACCATGTTGATAGGGCATCTGAGTTTGTGACCCAGAAGGCACTCGCCGAAACGAACCTGACTGTCTATCCAGCCGGTACGTTGCTGGTCGCCATGTATGGTGAGGGGAAGACGCGAGGCAAATGCGCAGAACTCCGGATTCCGGCGACGACGAATCAGGCTCTTGCGGCATTGCAAGTCGACATTCAAGTTCGCGCCTACGTCCGCCACTTTCTCGAACTCAATTACGAGCAAATGCGAAGAGTGGCCTCGGGTGGTGTGCAGCCAAATCTCAATTTGAGTTTGGTTCGCGCAGTTACTGTCCCATTGCCACCACTCGCTGAGCAAGTTCGCATCGTTGAAGCGGTCGAGCATCGGCAGTCGCTCGCCCGCGGTGTTGAGGTGGGAATTGATGCCAGCATCAAGCGCGCGCAGGCGCTGCGGCAATCAACCTTGCAAAAAGCCTTTCAGTGTTCGGGGACGTCATCATGATCGGTTTGGATCAAAATAACTGGTTGGTCTATGAAGGTGTTGGCAACTATGGCCACGGGGTTTGGCCCACGCCAATAGTGACGCGAGCCACGTTGATAGAGAAGCCGGATGACTGGAACGCATTGCCGTCGGCTTCACTGATTGACGATGCCAAGCTCGTATTTCGTGAAGACAGTTTTGACCTGGTCACGCGAATGCGGCGCGGGCGTCTTTACGAATGGCAAGTTGGGCAAGGTCAGCCAAGCCAGTGGCATGTCAACCAACATCCTGCGACGTTCAACGATGTTGGCCCGGCGGACCACCAGGGAAGGCTTCGCAAAACGCTGCTCTCGTACAGCGATGTGCGAGGCTTGGGAGTGAAAATATCGTCG
>JANNDB010001071.1:0-3576 GCA_031387285.1 Betaproteobacteria bacterium
ATGCGCAACTGCAAAGCGCCAGTCCACTGGCGTCAGTTGGCCAGGAGCTCAACCTGATCAAGGCGCACCGGGCACTGGCCGAAAGTGGCTGCAGCTTCCTCGTCGTGCACGCACCGGACGACAGGACGGCGGCACTGGTCGACCACGTCGTGCACAGCATGCACGCGGTCGCCGCGCAGCGCTACGGAACTTTCATCGTGGAAGAACTGGTGGACACCCGCGATGGCAGCCCGCAGACCTTCGAGTCACCTGACCGCGGCCTGGACCTGCCAGCCGCCGCCACACAGCCCTCCTGATCCGTGCGCCGAACCAGCCGGTACGATGCGCTGGTCAATTGCCCAGCAGCTCGCCGACCCCCTCAAGGTCCTCCACGCGGTCGCAAATGGCCTTGATGGCGACCAGGATAGGCACACCCAGCAGCAGACCCCACACGCCCCACAACCAGCCCCACCAAAGCACGCCGACGAACACCGCCACCGGATTCATCTTGTTGGCGCGGCTGGTCAGCAAAGGCGTCACCACAAAGGCCTCGGCCAGGTGGATCACCAGTGATACCCCGCCCACCAACGCGGCGGTCTCCAGGGACCCGAACTGCAGGAATGCCACCAGCGAGGAGGCACTGGTCATGGCCACGCTGCCGAAATACGGCACCAGGTCAAGCAAGCCGGCAGCGATGCCCCACACTGCGGCGTTTTCCATGCCGATTGCCAGAAAACTCAGCCACGTGGCGACACCGACCAGGCAGCTGGTAAACAGTTGCACCAGCATGTAGCGCTGGATCTGGTCATGGATTTCGTCAAGGGCCTGCACGGTGACCTTCCTGCGGCTCAGCGTGGGACCGGCCAGTTTGACCAGCTTGCGGCGAAACCGGTCGCCCGATTGCATCAGGAAGAAAGTGATCAGCGCCATCACGCCGGTCTGTGCCAGCATGCCAAGCAGGCCCAGCGTTCCGACCCACAGGTGCTCCTTGATGTCGAATTTCGGCCGCACCACCTGTACCCGCTGCACGCCACCTCTGAGCGGCGCGACCCGGGTCGACTCGTCAGCCGCCTGTTCAATCTGCGCCGCCGCCTTTTGCACCGTGTCCAGCGCGGTGTCCCTTGTCCCGGCAGCCGGACGCACGGAATCGCGCAGCTTCTGTGCCGCAGCGGGCAGCAGCTCGACCAGCTTGCTCGCGTCGTCGCTGAGCCAGAACAGCGTGCCGCCCACGCCCCCCAGCAGGCCCAGCACCAGCGTCGCCGCGCTCAGCGCCCGTGGCACATGGTGCCGCTGGGCCCAATCCACGATCGGCGACAGGCCGTAACTGAACAGCACCGCCACCAGTACCGGTACCACCACCGCGCTGGCCCAATGGAGCGCGAACAGGCTGGCCAGCACCGCCAGCACCAGCAACGGCATGCTGCGCAACTCGATTCGCTCGGGCGCCGGCGGTGGCAACGGTGGGGCCACGGCGCCCGATGCCACGACGGCGTCAGGGCCGGTGCTGTCACTCGTGCTCGCTTCCATGAAGGCCCTGACCGCGAAGTGCGCCGTGCCGGTCAGTGATCCAGCGCCACCAGATCAGGGGTGACGGCGGCACGGACGCCGGCGTATGGCCGGGGCCCGAGTCGCTGAAAGCACTCTGCGGCAACGCGCGTGTTACCCATGGTGTTGCAATGCGAGAACTCCATGGCATACAAGGCGTCCTGCTGGCGGCGCAGCGCACCGTCCGACACCGCCCCTTGCACGACACGTTGAAAAGCCAGCAGAAGCGCGCCCGCAACTGCAGCGGCGACGACGAGTTGCCAGACCCACGCGGGGACCAGGGGACGCGGCGGCGGCCAGTCGACGCCTGGCCAGGGTTCGTAGCGGTTGGTTTGCTGCACGATGGGACTCCAGCGGCCGGCCTAGAGCTGCGACTTGAAATAGTTGAACGAATGCGAGAAGGCGTCGCGCAGTTTTTCCATCTCGGCGACGAGCTTCTCCCAGGTGTCCTCGCCGGCGGCCTTCAATTCCTCCAGCTTGGACACGGCCAGGCTGGACTGCTGGCGCAGTTTGGCCATCTCCGCCTGGTATTGATCGCGCGCATCGGCGCGCGCGGCACGCGCCTTGGCCTCCAGTTCCGCCATGCTGGCATTGAGGCCGTCGAGGTGTTTTTTCATCTGGGTGATGTAGGTGTCCTGGCGGGTCATGGTCTTCATTCCTTGAATTGGGCGGGAGGGATTGCTGCGCGGGCGTGCCCTGTTGCCGCCCGTCGCATGTGTTTGCACATGTGACGCCAGCGTAGGCGCGCCGAGCTGGCCGGTCTGTTCGCTGGCGAACACCCAGACGCGTTTTTGCTCCGCTGTGCCCTGCGGTTGTTCTGGCATCGACGCGTGTGCTGATGCGGCATCGGGCGCCAGCGGCGTGATTCGCCTGGTGCAATTTGCTTACAAGTTGCGCCGGGCCAGCCACGCCGATGCACCTATGCTGGACGAAGGCCCGAGCGGAGCAAGCGCCAACGTGTATGGACCTTCGCGTTTGCGCCATAGTGCTGCTGCCATCCGGCCCCTCCCCCCACTGCACCGTGTGTGCTGTCGCAGGCGATCACGCAGGCTGCAGCACGCCCTGAACCACCCATGCGCTGGCACAAACCCAACCTACGAAGTATTTATGGCCTGCTGGGCCACACGCCGCCTCCTGGCGCACCGTCGGCCGAAGTCCGCGTTCAGGCGGTGCGGCTGGCGATGATCGAGGCGATGGGCAGCAGTGGCCTGGACACGCGGCATCTGCACCTGGCGGGGCGCATCCGCTACGCCGCCGACGCATCGGCGTTGTGGCACATCCGCAGCGACATGATGACGGTGCTGGCGGCCGAGCTGGGCGAGACCGAGGCGTGGACCGTCATGGACTCTCTGTCGGAGATGTTCCGCGGCTTGTTGCCGCCAGGGTTGACCGTGCGCCAGTCGCGGCGGCGCTCCGGGTAGCCACCCTCAGGCGGCGTCCCGTCAACGCTTGTCGCTTGGTTTTTCATCCTCCGGCTTGCGTCGTTCCCGCGCGCCGTCAGCGCCGCGGGGGTTGCTGGCCCCAGCCGTCGGCCGTTGCGGTCGGCCGGCCGCGGACGCTGCCGGGCTGGCCGCCGGCTGTGGGTTCGCCGCTGGCTGTGGGTTCGCCGCTGGAGGGGGCCTGACCGCAGCGGGAGCCGGCGTCACTGGCGGCTGCCGTGGCGCGGCAACCGGTGGCGCCACCGGCGGTGGTGCGGCAACCGGCGGCACCACAGCCGGCACCACCGGTGCTGTCGAAGGGCGGGGAGCCGGCGGCGGCGTCGCCGCAGGGGGCGTTGGCGGTGCAATCGGGACGGCGCGCGGACTTGCCGCGGCTGCCGGCAAGCTTGCCGGTTGCGCGACGGACGGCGGCGTACGCACCACTGGCGGCGAGGGCGCGCGCACCATGGGCGGCGACGGTTGCGCGGGCACGCCCGGCACAGGTGGCGTGGCCGGGGCGGAAGGCCGTGTACCCGTTACGGCTGGTACAGGGCCCGCAGCCGCCGGCAATGCCGGTGCCACCGACGCCGACGCCCGCTGTACCGGCGGTGCAGGATTGGCTGGCACCGCCGCC
>JANNDB010001072.1:0-4330 GCA_031387285.1 Betaproteobacteria bacterium
CTGGCGCAGGCGAGGTCGCCGCGACCGGACAGGCGGGCATCAAAAAACAGCTTCTGGCCCAGGGCGATGGCCGCCGGGCGGGAGGCAAACCGATTGCCAGCGTCCGCAGCCGGTGGCGTTTGCCAGGGGCCATGCTGCGCCATGCGTCGCAGCAGCTCGGGCGTCATGCCTGGCGCAGCCGCGGCGCGGGTCTGGCTGCCAAACGCGACGAGCAGCAGCGCCAGTGCCGCAGCCGTGCAACGCGCCAAACTCACGGAACCTCGACTTCGCGCTGGAGCCGGATGACCTGGCCCGGCGCGACTTCCAGCTCCAGCAGAAAGCGCCAGCGCCCGGGCATATGCAATAGCAGGCCGTCGGCGCGGTACCGGTGCTCGCCCGTGGGTGTGACTACTGTTCGGTAGTTCATGCCGTGTTTGTGCGCTGGCATGTCGGCATCGACACCCAGGCGCGTGAGTCGCCCGCCGGCTGCGGCCGGGCACACCACCAGATCGAGCGCAAACGGCTTGTTCGCCACCAGTGGCCCCGGAACCGCAACAAAGGCCACCTGCCAGTGCGCATCCTGCGCCAGCAGGCGCCCGCGTTGGGGCAATGCGTCGCCACAGGCGGCCCAGACAGGGCAGCCCAGCACCAGCAACGCCAGAGCCAGCGAAGCGGCGCGCGCTTGCTCGGGGCGGCCCGGCGCGGCGCTCATCCGGAAACCGCTGCTTTGGTCCCGCGCAGCAGCGCTTCGGCGTTGCGCCAGCCTATGCGCTCGGCCACCGCCAGCGGCAGGTCGGCGAGCCAGCCGCGGGAATAACTGGCGTGGGTGCCGATGTAGTGCCAGCGCTCGGGCACAAAGGTGTCGGTGCCGATCATGAAGCGTTCGGGATGCGCCAGGAAGGCTTCGCGCCAGGCCGCATCCACCTTGCTGCCCACCGCGTGGTCGCCCCGAAACGCCAGGTCGCAACTCAGCTGAGGATGGCGTCGCAGCAGCTCGCGCACCTTTTCGGACCGGTCAAATCCGGAGTGCGCCCACAGGATGCGGGCCTGCGGCCACTGGCGAAACAGGCGGTCGATGGCGTCCACGTCGGAGTGGGCGTGCAGCAGCAGGCCGCGCTCGCGCGCCAGCGCGACCATGCGCCGGGGCACCGGCAACTCCGCCTCCTCGCCATACAGGTGGAACTCGCCGATACCGGTGTAGCGGAACTTTGCCAGGCGCGTTTCCAGATAGGGGACGATGCCGGTGTCGCGGGTCCAGCCACTGGTGTCGGCGCGGGTACGGTAGGGCCGCAACTCGGGACCGATGAGGTCAGGCGCCTCGGCCAGCAGCATCTGCGTACCTTCGTCGTTGGAAGATGAGACGAAGGCGCCGCGCAGCCCGGCGTCGCGCAGGATTTTCACCGCCTGCTTGGGCGGTACCAGTTCCCAGGCGTCGTGGCTGTAATGGATATGCGCATCGAAAAGCGGCATGTCGGTGGCCGCCGCCGCCGCGCGGGCGCGGCCAAGGGCCGCCAGCGCCAGCCATTGACTGACGGAACGGCGTGAGAGCAATGCTGTCATGGTGGATTTCCTTCCCGCTGGGGGGCGCTGTGGCCGGTGCGTGATGGCGCAGCCATGGTCGATTCTCACACCCTGCGCAGCTTGATGCGATGGCCCGTGCGACATGGGTGAATCAGGGTTTTCACCAGTTTCAGAGTACGCCAACTCCCTCATAATTATCAAAAATTACGCATGATTTCTGATAATTTCAAAGCCACGCGATGAGGCTGGTACACAACTCCCTGCACGAAGAAGTGGCCGCCAGCCTGCGCGACACCATTTTTTCGGGGGAGCTCGGCCCGGGCAGCTTCATTGACGAGGCCATGTTGTGTGAACGCCTGAAGATCTCCCGTACACCGCTGCGCGAGGCACTCAAGGTTCTGGCCGTCGAAGGGCTGGTGCGCCATGAACCGCGCCGCGGCAGCTTTGTGCGCGAAGTCAGTGAGCAGGATCTGGACGACATCTTTCCGGTGATCGCCCTGCTCGAGGGGCGTTGCGCCTACGAAGCCGCGCAGCGCGCCAGCGACGCCGACCTGCAGGCACTCGACACCCTGCATGAGCGCCTCAGACAGCATGCCGGGGCCAACCGCATCAACGAGTATTACGCGACCAACCTGGCCATTCACGAAGCCATCATCACCCTGGCCGGCAACCGCTGGCTGGCCCAGGTCATTGCAGACCTGCGCAAGATCCTCAAGCTGGCGCGCCTGCAGCAGTTGCATGCCCCGGGCCGCCTGGCGCAAAGCCTGAGCGAGCATCTGGCTCTGTATGCTGCCTTGCGCGCGCGTGACCGCGACGGCGCCGAAGCCGCCATGCGCACGCACCTCACGCGACAGCGCGAGGCGCTGCGTGAGCTGGAGCGCAATCGCAAGAGCAGGATGCTGGCATGACGCGCCATTTCCGCGCGTGCGCCGGCGGGCGGCTCCCGATGGCGTCTCGCCGCAGGCCGCGCAACGAGGGTGCAGCATGAGCCCCGCCAGCTGGATCGGCCGTACGGTTGATGGTCTGCTGCCAGTGGATCGTTCCGGCGACGCGGCGCCACGTCCGCTGTCGGCGCGCATCCAGGCAACCCTGCGCCAATCCGGCGAAGCCATGACGCCCCGCATGCTTCGCCACACGCTGCAGGAACTGCAGTCGATCATCGATCCGGCCGTCAGCGAGGTGGAGGGTGGAGTGCGCGCCAAAGCCATGGCCGACTGGTATGGCAGCGCCAGCGCGCCGCAGCGCCAGGATGTCTGGCTGTTGATGAGTGAGCAGTTTCTGGCCGATCCCGGCCTGCTGGAGAAAGCCCAGGCGCGGTTTGCCGCGGCCGTGGGTACACCTGAAGAGGCTACCGCCGCGGTCAACTTTCGCCGCGAGACGGTGTCGCCGCGGCGCCGCCTGCTGCAGCGCTTCAGCGCCTATCCGGGTGGCGTTCGTTTCCTGGTCGACATGCGCGCCGAGTTCCAGCCCTTGCTCAAGACCGACAGCCGCCTGCGTGCGCTCGATGTCGAGATGGAGTACATGTTCTCGACCTGGTTCGACGTCGGTTTTCTGGACTTGCGCCGTATCAGCTGGGATTCGCCGGCTTCACTGATCGAGAAACTCATCAAATACGAGGCGGTACATGACATCCGCAGCTGGGCCGACGTGAAGAACCGGCTCGACTCGGACCGCCGCTGCTACGGCTTTTTCCATCCACGTTTGCCCGACGAGCCATTGATCTTCGTCGAGGTGGCACTGGTGGACCACATCAGCGTGAGCATCACGCCGCTGCTGGATGAGGCGGCGGCGCCGGCTGCGCTGCACAAGGCCAGCACGGCCATTTTCTATTCCATCAGCAACACCCAGCCCGGTCTGCGTGGCGTGGGCTTTGGCGATTCGCTGATCAAACGGGTGGTGGAACTGCTGCAAAGCGAGTTTCCCACCCTCAAGACCTTTGCCACGCTTTCGCCGATTCCCGGATTTCGCAGCTGGATGCAGCGTAATACCGACGCCATGCTGGCGCGCCTGGACGACAAGGCGCGCGCCCGTCTGGAGCGTGCCGTCGGGCCGTCACCCGTCACGGGTGCCCAGTTGTTCGCAGCGGCCGAGACGGCCCTGGGCGCGGGCGCATCGTCGCCGGTGCGCCAACTGCTGCTGCGCAGCGCAGCGCATTACCTCGGGCAGGAATGGCAGCGCGGCGCGCCGCTCGACCCGGTGGCGCGCTTTCACCTGGGCAACGGTGCGAGGGTGGAGCGCCTGAACTGGGCGGCCGATCCTTCGCCCAAGGGGCTCAAACAATCCTGCGCCATCATGGTCAACTACCTGTACGACCTGAGACGGCTGGACAAGCACCGTGCCATGCTCGCGCGTGGCAAGATTCCAATGGGCACCGACGTTGCCGGACTGCAGTGGTGACGCCGCTACGAACATGATTTCAAAGAGAACCGGAGACACCATGACACAGCCACCATCCTTCCCTACCCGCCGCGCGATTCTGCAAGGCGCTGCCATCAGCGGCTTCGGCGCGGCGATGGCCCCGTTTGCAGCGCATGCGCAATCGGCCTGGCCGAGCAAGCCGGTGACCGTCATCGTGCCGTTCCCGGCCGGCGGCGGTACCGATGCATTCGCCCGCCCGATGAGCGCCCAGTTTGCGCGCCTTACCGGGAAACAGCTGGTGATCGACAGCCGGGGCGGCGCCGGCGGCACACTCGGGGCCAGCATTGCTGCCAAGGCAGCGCCGGACGGTTACACCATCTTCATGGGCGCCATCCATCACGCGATCGCGCCTTCGATGTACCCCAAGCTCGAGTACGACATCGAGAAGGACGTCATTCCGCGCGTTCGGGTG
>JANNDB010001074.1:0-2962 GCA_031387285.1 Betaproteobacteria bacterium
TGACGATAGGGAAAAACAGCGGTATGGTCAGCAGCACCATGGTCAGTTCCTCCATCACGGTACCCAGCACCACGTAGATCAGCATCATCGCCACGATGATCATGGTGGGTGACAGGCCGCTGTGTGTGATCAGGTTTTTCAAGTCGCCGGGCATGGAGGTGAAGTTCACGAAGTTGGCGAAGATGGTGGCCGCAATCAGCAGCGTGAACAACATGGCTGTGGTGCGCGCCGACTCGACCAGCACCTCGAGCAGCGTCTTCCAGCCCAGCGCACCGCGCGCCAGCGCGAACAGGAAGGCGCCGGAGGCGCCGATGCCGGCACCTTCCGTGGCGGTGAACACTCCGCCATAGATGCCGCCCAGCACCACGACCACCAGCAGCAGCACGCCCCAGATGCCGCGCAACGCGGCCCAGCGTTCGGGCCAGGTCGACTTGTCGCCCGCAGGCGCATGTTCGGGATCGCGCGAGGTGACCACCACCACGGCCACCATCAACAGCAAGGCCGTGAGCAGGCCCGGGATGACGCCGGCCGCAAAAAGCTTGCCGATGTTGGTTTCGGTGACGATGCCATAGATCACCATGATGGTGGAGGGCGGAATCATGATGCCCAGCGTGCCGCCGGCCGCGATCACCCCAGTGGACAGGGCATCGCTGTATCCGAGCTTCTTCATCGACGGGTAGGCCACCTTGCTCATGGTGGCGGCAGTGGCAATGGAGGAGCCGCAGATCGCGCCGAAACCCGCGCAGGCGGCTATTGTTGCGTGCGCCAGTCCGCCCCGCAGATGGCCGATGAACACATAGGCGGCGCGAAACAGCTCATGCGCCAGCCCGGCCTTGGCGACGAAGTTACCCATCAGGATGAACAGGGGGATCACCGACAGCGTGTAGGCGAAACCGGTTTCGTGCACGACCTGGGCCGCGCTGGCCAGTGCCGGCTGCCAGCCGCGCATCACGGCCATGCCCACAATGCCGACCACCCCCATCGCAAATGCCAGCGGCACCCGCAACAACGCCAGCAGGAAGATCGCAATGAATCCGATCAGCGATTCCGTCATACGGTCCCCACCTCGGCGTGTGCTTCATCGGACTGCCGCAACAGCAGACCCAGATGCACCAGCCCGGTGAAGGCGCACAGCACGGACATACCGTAGATGAACGGTGCCTTGGAGAGCTTGAGCTGCGCCGTGGTCTCGCCATTGGCGGCAAAGTCGGCTGCGGTACGCCACATCAGCCAGGCCAGGCCGATCAGCAAGGCAGCGCTCAACAGGTGGACCAGAACGCGCTGCAGGGTACGAATGGGCGAAGGAAGGTAGCTGTCCAGGGAGTCGAATACCACGTGTTCACCGCGCATGGAGACCAGTGGCAGGGCGGCGAAGATCACCACCACCATGAGCAGTTCTGTGAGTTCGAGCGATCCGGGAATGGACGTGGACAGCAGCTTGCGGCCGCCGACGTCAAAGAACGTCAGCGCCATGATGCAAAACAGCGCGGCGCCCGCGAGCACGCCGCAGACCCACTCGAACAGGCGGTTCACTTTTCCTGTTTCGCGATCTCGGCGCGGAACTCGGCGAGCACCTTGGCCGGATCCTGGAGGCCTTTGGCCTTGGCGTCGGCGACCCACTTGGCTTCCAGCCCGGAGGTCTTGCTTTTCACATCGGCTACAAACCTGGCGTCGGCCTTGACGATTTGCACTGCATTGGCCTGCATCAGCGCCATGCCGCGCCGGTCGACCTTGTCCCAGTTGCGCCCGAACATGCGCGCATAGGGTTCGCCGGAAATCTCGTCCACCGCCTTCTTCTCATCGGCGCTGAGCTTGTCGTAGCGGCCCTGGTTCATCATGGCGACGAAGCTGGTGTTGTACAGGCCACCGGGGAATACGGTGGCATGTTTGATGATCTTGTCGATCTTGAACGATTCTGTCGACTCGGCCGGGAACAAGGTGCCGTCCATCACGCCGCCCGAAAGCAGTTCGTAGGAGTCGGTGGCGGGCTTGAGAGTCACATTCATGCCCAGCACCTTGGATATCTCGTTGACCATGCCGCCACCGACGCGGAATTTGAGGCCGCTCAGTTCATCGACCTTCGTTATCGGTTTCGTGACATTGAAAACGATGCCGGGGCCGTGGGTGAAATAGGCCAGCACTTTCACGCCGGGGTGTTCAGCCGCAAATTCCGGATACTTGCTGGCGACCTTGTTGAAAGCCACCGAAATTGGCTCCGAGGTATTGCCCAGGAACGGGAATTCCGCCATCTGGGGCGCGACGAATCGCCCGGGTGTGTAGCCATGCACGGTGAACGAGACGTCCGCCAGGCCGTTCTTCACGGCATCGTACGTGCCGGGCGGCGCGGATACGGCGCGCGGCAGGATGTTGCATTTCATCTTGCCCAAGGTGTTCTTCTCGAGGAGGTCACACCATTCCTTTTGCGCGATGCTCAAGGCGTGGGTGGGTGGCACCCAGGTTGACGCGGTGAGCACGGTCTGGGCTTGCGCCAGGCCTGCAAACAGGGCTGCCGCCGCAGCCACGCTGGAAATTGCCAATCGTTTCATGTTGCTTCCCTTCAAATTTTGTGCACCGGTGACTGTAAGGGTATTCGCTGCCAGCGTCAGTCCATGTTTACCCGCGAATTCGCGGTCGTCCCGCCGCTTGCATAGACGGGCGTGGCTATAATAAAAGCACGGTCGTTCGTTTTTCTCCCGGTCTGCACCGGTCGTTGGAGTCTCCGGGCATGTCGCGTGGGAGAAGACCGCCGTCAGACTCGCCGCCTAAAATCGCATGGTCTGGCCCGTTGTGCCCGTTCAACCCAATCAATGGAGTTCCCTCAATGAAGGTCCTGGTACCTGTTAAGCGCGTTGTCGACTACAACGTGAAAGTGCGCGTCAAGTCCGACGGCAGCGGCGTGGACATCGCCAACGTCAAGATGAGCATGAACCCGTTTGACGAGATCGCCATCGAAGAGGCGGTC
>JANNDB010001100.1:0-4556 GCA_031387285.1 Betaproteobacteria bacterium
CGTGGCGCCCTGCCCGACCGCGATCATGGTGATCACTGCAGCCACGCCGATGATGATGCCCAGCATGGTGAGGATGCTGCGCAGCGTGTTCGCCGCCAGGGCGCGCAGGGCGCTGCGCAATGCCGCCAGCGCGTTCATGGAGCGGCTCCCGCGGCGGCTGGGGCGGCCGCCTCGCGTTCAATGTCCTGCACCATCAGGCCGTCGCGGAAGACCAGCCTGCGCCGGGCCCAGGCAGCAATTTCGCTCTCGTGCGTCACCAGCACCACCGTCAGTCCCTGGGCGTTGAGGTCGGTCAGCAGGCGCATGATGTCCTCGCTGGTTTGCGTGTCCAGCGCACCGGTCGGCTCATCGGCCAGTATCAGTTGCGGCTGGTTCACGAGTGCGCGCGCGATGGCCACGCGCTGCTGCTGGCCACCCGACAGTTCCGACGGCGTGTGGTTGAAGCGCTCTCCCAGTCCGACCTGCGTCAGCGCTGCCTTCGCCTTTAAGCGCCGCGTGGCGCTGTTCACGCCAGCGTAGACCATGGGAAGTTCCACGTTTTCCAGTGCGCTGGTGCGCGGCAGCAGATTGAACTGCTGGAATACAAATCCAATGCGCCGGTTGCGGATGGAGGCAAGCTGGTCACCATGCATGCCCTGTACTGCCTCGCCCGCCAGTTCGTATTCACCGGAGCTTGGCAGGTCCAGGCAGCCCAGGATGTTCATCAGCGTGGACTTGCCGGAACCCGAGGCGCCCATGATGGCGACAAAATCCCCTTCCGCAATGTCCAGCGATATTCCGCGCAAGGCGTGTACCGTCTGGTCGCCCATGACGTAGGTCTTGGTAATGTCCTTCGCGTGGATCAGGTTGGGCATGCAGATAAACCCGGACGCATCAGAACGGCAGACGCGGACTGCTTGGCGCACGCTGCGCCCCGCCGCCCGCAGCAGCGGCTCCCGGTCCCTGCACGCCGACGATGACCAGCGTGCCTTCCTTGAGGTCGGCGGCGTTCGGGCCGTTTGGCTGCAACAGCAGTTCGGTGCTGCTGCCGTCCGTGATGCCCAGGCGCACATTGATGGCGCGCGGCTTGCCATCCTCGCCGAGCACATACAGCCGGCCACGGGTATTGGTGCGGGCGCCCGCTTCGGCCAGCAGGGCCGCGTATTTGGTCTTCTGCTCGGGTGTCAGCACGTCTCCGATACGTGCACGCAAATCCGCCAGAATGCGGTCGCGCGCCTTCGGCCGTTCTTCGGCTGCAAGATCGCGCAGGGTCATGAACTTGGGCCGTACGTCGGCGAACATCGCATCCACCTTGCCAACCTGATCGGGCGTCAGTTGCAGCTCGGACACCAGGCGGTTGCGGAAGTCGCCCAAGGGCCCACCGCCCCCGGCGCCGGCGGCACCGGCGCCGGAGGGCGCCGCCGCAGTTGACCCTGCCGGCTGCGAGGCTGGACGGGTTGCAGTTGCAGCACGGCCCGCCGCTGGCGCAGCGGCGACGCCTGCACCCGTGGCCGGTTTGGCGTCTGCGCCGGAGCGCCGGCTGCCATCGGCGGGAGCGCCACCCGCCGCGGGCCCAGCGCCACTGGCTGCCGCTGCCGCTGCCGCCTTGATCATCTGGTCATACTGGCTGCGCTGTTCGGGTTTCAGCATGGCGCTGATGCGCTGCTGCATCTCAGCCAGCAGTTTGCTTCGCGCCGCGCCGCGTTCCGCCTCGCCCAGGTCCCGCAAAGCGCCAAACTTGGGCCGCATATCCAAACCAATCGCATCGAGTTTGGCCTGCTGCTCTGCATCCAGTTGCAAGGCGCTGACCAGGCGCTCGCGCTGGGCCGCCAGCCCACCGCCCTGCCCGGCAGCAGGTTGCGCGTGCGCCTGGGAAAACCAGGACCATCCCGCAGCGTCGCTGGTCGCAGTTGATGCTGCGCCTGCAGCCGCCGGAGCCGCTGCGCCGGAACCCGCAGCGGCTGGCGGTTCGACTCCCGCGATACGCATGCGCAAGGCAGAATTGGGCACCTTGAGCACACTCTCACGCTGGTCGGTCACCACCCGCACGTTGGCCGTCATGCCTGGCAACAGGCGCCCACCGCTATTGGAAAAGCCGATCACGGCGACATAGGTGACCACGTTGGCGATCGTCTGTGCCGCCTTGCGTACCTGACGCACCGACCCGTCAAAAGTCTGCCCGGGGAAGGCGTCCACCGTGAAGGTGGCACGCTGCCCGGTACGGATGCGCCCCACATCGCTTTCGTCCACGCTGGCATCCACCTGCATGTCGGAGAGGTTCTGCGCTATCACGAACAGCTCGGGCGACTGCAGGCTGGCGGCCACCGTCTGCCCCTTTTCAATGGCGCGCTTGATCACGATGCCGTCCACCGGCGACGTGATGCGGGTGCGCGCCAGGTCGATGCGCGCCTGCGCCAGCGTCGCCTCGCGCTGCGCCACGTTCGCCTGAGCGGTCTTGATCTGCGCGTCGGTGACCGCGGTCTGCGCCTGGGTGGATTTGAGTGCTTCGGTCGTCGTGTTGACCAGGGCCCGCGCCCGGTCGGCCTCGCTTTGCGCGACAAACTGTTTTTCCACCAGAAGCAGCTTGCGATCCAGATCGCGCCGGGCCTCGTCCAGGTCGACCTGCGCACGCGAAACCTGGGCGCGGCTCGCGGCGGCACTCGCCTGCGCCGTCAGGACAGCGGCGCGCGCGGCATCCACGTCGGCCTGCGAGGAGCGGACGCGGTATTCAAACGTCTCGGGGTCGATCTGGGCGATCAACTGGCCGGCCTTCACCTCGGAGTTGAAGTCCACCAGCAGATCGCGGATCTGACCCGAAACCTGGGTGCCGACGGAAACCTGGGTCACCGGGTTGACCGCGCCACTGGCGGACACCGTAGCCGACAGCGAGCCCCGTTCTATCTTCGCCGTCCGGTACTGCACCGCGTCGGACTGGGCCCGCTGGTTCCACCACCACCAGCCGCCGCCCGTTGCCAAAGCCACGACAAGCAGGGGTATCCACAGGGACTTTTTCATGCACCCATTCTAGAAAAAACTCCACGGAGAGAACGACCGGTGTAGCGCGCGGCGGGTAAAGCTGCTGCAAAGAGCCACTTGTGATGCTGCATTTCGCGCCGTCCGCGAGCATTTCACACCGCCCAAACACCACTTCGTCCCACGGCGCTGGCAACGCGCGGGCCCGGCCGGCACAGTCCATCCCAGGTACCCGGAGAACACCATGCAATTGACACCCATCATCGCAGTCCACATGACCGCCGCCGCTCTGGCGGTGGCCACCGGCCCGGTTGCGCTGTGGGCGCGCAAGGGGCGCCAGCAACGTCCGCGCCTGCACCGGGCATTTGGTTACGCCTGGGTCACCTTGATGCTCGTTGCCGCTGTGTCGAGCATCTTCATCCGCGACTTCAGCCTGCCCAATCTGTCGGGCTACACGCCGATCCACCTGTTGGTGCCCCTCACCCTGGTCATGCTGGTCGTCGCCTTCCGCTTTCTGTTTCTGGGCAACATAAACGGCCACCGCAAGACCATGCAAAGGCTCTACCTCGGCGCCTGCGTCGTGGCGGGTGGCTTCACCCTGCTGCCCTCCCGCTACCTCGGCCAGTTGATCTGGGGCCAGTGGCTGGGCGTCCTCTGATTCGTCACCACCTTCAGGAGTCAACCATGCTTGTGCAAATTCTCATCGGCACCCCGACCTGGGTCTGGGCCCTGCTTACCCTGCTCGTGGGCCTGGGTCTGGCGCAAAGCCGCCCGCGCACCGTAACGCTGCGCCGCGTCGTGCTGCTGCCTCTGGCCATGACGGGCCTGTCGATGGTTGGCACGTACTCCGCGTTTCACACCTCCCCGTGGAGCTGGATCCTGTGGGCCGGCGCCGCGCTGGCCACCATCACCTGGTTTGCGTCGGCTGACGCGCCCGCCGGCAGCCGCTACGACAGCGCCCAGAAGCGCTTCCATCTGCGCGGTAGCTGGGAGCCACTGGCACTCATGATGGCCATCTTCTGCACACGTTATGGGGTGGCCGTCGCCATGGCCATGCACCCGGCGTGGGCGCAGGATGTTGCCGTGGCAGCGATCGTCGCCAGCATCTACGGCGCGCTCAGTGGTGTATTCGTCGGCCGTATGCTGCGCATGATCCTTTTGACGCGCGAACCCGCTGCGTCCGCTGCTACAGCCTCCGGCATGGCTTGGGGCTGAACCGCACGCATCACAAGGAGAAACCCTATGAATCACGAAACACTTTCCGCCGCCGAAATTGACCGCCTCGCGCACAAACGCGCAGGCGCACACATGGGCCTGCTGGTGCATGCCACCGTCTATCTGCTGGTCAACCTGCTGCTCTGGGGCATCGCCCTGGCGAGCGGCCGGCACTGGGCCATTTTCCCGACCCTGGGCTGGGGCTTGGGTTTGGCGATCCATGCCGCCATCGTGCTGATGGCCGTGCCGGGCGCCAGCCTGTTCCAGCACCTGCTGCAGCGCGAGCGCGTGCGTCTGCAGACGCAGCGTGACCCCTGGTGATACGGAGGACCATCATGTACAGCCTGCTTCGCAACACCGTCTTCTGGGGCGCGCTGGCCCTGCATAGC
>JANNDB010001103.1:0-2543 GCA_031387285.1 Betaproteobacteria bacterium
CGATCGCCACGCTGCGCAACCCGAGGTCGAAATGCTGCCCCATGTCGGCCCGCAGGGTGTCCTCGTCCAGCGCCTCCAGCATTTCACCGCGCGGCCCCACACGTTCCTGCGCCTCGACCACGGCACGGTACAACAGCTCGGGCAGAACGATATTGCGATCAAACAGTCGCGGCCGGTTCTGGTAGGCGATCCGCAGGGCGTCGCCAAAGCCGCGTGTGGTCACCAGCAGCGTGGGTTCACCGCGCCGCTCGAGCAATGCGTTGGTGGCCACCGTGGTGCCCATCTTCACGCAATCGACCAGTGCCGGGGTGACCGGTTGATTGGCCGCCAGGCCGAGCAGATGGCGAACGCCGGCGACGGCCGCATCGCGGTAGTGCTCCGGGTTATCCGACAAGAGCTTGTGCGTAACCAGGGTTCCGTCGGGCCGTTTGCCGACCACGTCGGTAAAGGTGCCGCCACGGTCGATCCAGAATTGCCAGCGATTCAGGTTGGGACTGCTCACCGGAAGATTGTTCCATGAGCCTGTGGGCCGCCGTGGCCGATTTCCAACGCCCTACGGGTAAACCCGATGTGGCCGCCCGGAGGGAACGCCACGCGCACCACGTATGCTTGCTGCTGTCCGGGCCATTCCCAATTCACCAAGCTTTCAGGAGTCGCAGATGACAAAACTTCGCCGTTCAATTCAATTCGCCCTGGGCGTGACGCTTGCCAGCAGCGCCATGCTTGCGGTGGCCCAGACCAAATGGGACCTGCCCGCCGGTTATGCCGCCACCAATTTCCATTCGGTCAACCTGACCGAGTTCGCCAACGATGTCGACAAGGCCACCGGCGGCAAGCTCAAGATCACGGTGCATCCGAACGGCGCGCTGTTCAAGGCGCCCGAGATCAAACGCGCGGTGCAAGGCGGCCAGGCGCAGATCGGTGAAATCCTGGTGTCCAACTTCAGCAATGAATGGGATCTGTTTGGCGCCGACGCGCTGCCTTTCCTGGCCGACAGCTACGACGAAGCGGTCAAGCTGTGGAAAGTCCAGAAGCCCTTGTTCGAGAAAAAGCTCGCCGAGCAGGGCATGGTGCCGCTGTATGCCGTGCCATGGCCACCCCAGGGCATCTACGTGAAGAAGCCGATCAATTCCGCGGCCGATCTGAAGGGTGTGAAGTGGCGCGCCTACAACCCGCAGACCTCGCGTATCGCCGAGCTGGTGGGCGCGCAGCCGGTCACCATCCAGGCGGCCGAGTTGTCCCAGGCGCTGGCCACCGGGGTGGTGGAGTCCTACATGTCCTCGGGTTCGACCGGGTTTGACACCAAGACCTACGAACACATCAAGAACTGGTATGACACCCAGGCCTGGCTGCCCAAGAACCTGGTGCTGGTGAACAAGGCGGCGCTGGATGCGCTCGATGCCCCGACCCGCGCCGCCCTGCTCAAGGCAGCGGCTGACGCAGAGGTGCGCGGCCTGGCGGCTTCCAAGCGCGCCAACACCGAGTCACTCGACAAGCTCAAGGCCAACGGCATGAACATCATTGCACCCTCGGCACAGCTCAAGGCAGACATGAAG
Source organism: Betaproteobacteria bacterium (assembly GCA_031387285.1). GTDB lineage: Bacteria > Pseudomonadota > Gammaproteobacteria > Burkholderiales > Burkholderiaceae_C > CAISIP01. The sequence continues at coordinate 1,557 of JANNDB010001103.1, forward strand.
AAGGTCGGCGACACCATGCTTGCCGAGTGGCTGGCCAAGGCGGGCGCCGATGGCAAGGCGCTGGTTGACGCGTTCAACAAGCCCTGAGCGGGCACTGTCGCTCCATGCGCAAGCTGCTCGACCGACTGTATGACGGCGCGGCCGCGCTGGCGGCCGTGTGCATGGTGGGTGTGCTGGTGATGGTGCTGCTCGCGATTGCCGGCCGCCAGCTGCACTTCCACCTGCCCGGCACCGACGCTTATGCCGGCTACCTGATGGCGGCCGCAGGTTTCCTGGCGCTGGCGCACACGCTCAAGCGCGGCGAGCATATCCGTGTCACGCTGCTGCTCGCTGCCCTGAAAGGCGGCTGGCGCCGCGGTATGGAGATCTGGGCGCTGGGCGCGGCCTGCCTGCTGGCGCTGCTGGTGGCGGCGTACAGCTGCCGGCTGGCCTGGCAGTCGCGCAGCTTCCACGACATATCGACGGCCGCCGACGCAACGCCGCTGTGGATCCCGCAACTGGGCATGGCGCTGGGCACGGTGATCCTGGCGATCGCCTTCATCGACGAGCTGCAGCTGGAACTGCGTGGCCGACGTGCCGTCGTGGTGCCGGCGGAGGCACTGCGTAATGAGTGACCTGGCGATCACCGCGCTGCTGCTGCTGTCGCTGCTGCTGATTCTGGGCAGCGGTGTCTGGATCGGCCTCACGCTGACCGGCATCGCCTGGCTGGCGGTGACGCTGTTCTCTTCCCGGCCGGCGGGGGACGCCATGGCAGTCACGGTCTGGGGATCGTCGTCGAGCTGGACGCTGACGGCGCTGCCGCTGTTCATCTGGATGGGCGAGATCCTGTTCCGCACGCGCCTGAGCCATGACATGTTCAAAGGCCTGGCGCCCTGGGTGCAGGGCCTGCCGGGCCGGCTGCTGCACACCAATGTGATCGGCTGCACCATCTTCGCGGCGGTCTCGGGGTCCAGCGCGGCCACCTGCGCCACCATCGGCAAGATGACC
>JANNDB010000014.1:0-1708 GCA_031387285.1 Betaproteobacteria bacterium
ACGCACCACGGCTACCAGCGTAGCCAGCAGGTCGAAGGAGCGCAACCGGGCAGCCGGCTGGCTGGCGCTATGGAGCGGAATGTCTTCGTGCGGCTTGTTCAAGCCTGCTATTTTGAGGCAGGAACCCGGGAAAGCTCGCGCCGGATGCCAGCGATGTCGCTTTCGTTGCGCGAGATACTCGCCTTCATCTCGGCGACGCGGTCCTGGTATTTCTGGTAATTGCGCGCTTCATCACCGCGCTTTTCCGGCTCGCCGCCGTTGTAGTCGCGCACCAGTTCTGCATGGCGCGATTCGGCCTTCCTGAGTTCGGATTCGAGGATCAGCCGGGCATCGGAATCGCGGCCGCGCTGCTCCGCCGAGTCGGTACGTGTGCCGGACCCCGGGTTGGCAGCCGCCACCCGAACCGGCTGACCCGCTGCGGCGGCCGACGGCGCCCTGAACCCCTGCACTACGGTGACGTTGCCGCCTTCAACGAGTTTGCAATGGGCCTTGTTGGCTTCCGTCACCGTATTGGTGTACTCATTGCCACAGCGGTAAATCTGGCCCTGTGCCGCAGAGCCGATGGCAAGCCATACCATGGCCACGACCGCTAACGGGTACTGTTTCATGCTTCCTCCAAACCGCGGAAATGACATTCCAGTATGCGCCAAACCGCCCAAATTGCAAAGCCGCGGCGCGCCCCAGAAAAAAAGGACGGCGCAAACCGTCCTTTTGTCACAACGCCGGCGCCTGAGCGCCGGCCATCGTCCATACCTACAGCGAGTAGTACATGTCGAACTCGATCGGGTGCGTAGCCATGCGAAAACGCGTGACTTCCTGCATCTTGAGTTCGATGTAGGCGTCGATCATGCTGTCGGAAAAGACCCCGCCCTTGGTGAGGAATCCGCGGCCCTTGTCCAGGTAGTCCAGCGCCTGGTCCAGGCTGTGGCAGACAGTCGGGACCTTGGCGTCTTCTTCCGGCGGCAGATGGTAGAGATCCTTGGAGGCGGCCTCGCCCGGGTGGATCTTGTTCTCCACGCCGTCCAGGCCGGCCATCAACAGTGCCGTGAAGCCCAGGTATGGGTTCATCAGCGGATCGGGGAAGCGTGCCTCGACGCGACGGCCCTTTGGATTGGCCACATAGGGGATACGGATGGACGCCGAGCGGTTCTTCGCCGAGTAGGCCAGCTTGACCGGCGCCTCAAAGCCGGGAACCAGCCGCTTGTAGCTGTTGGTGCCGGGATTGGTGATGGCGTTGAGCGCGCGTGCGTGCTTGATGATGCCGCCGATGTAGTACAGGGCAAAGTCGGACAGGCCTGCATAACCGTCGCCGGCAAACAGGTTCTTGCCGTCTTTCCAGACCGACTGGTGCACGTGCATGCCCGAACCGTTGTCGCCAACCAGTGGCTTGGGCATGAAGGTGGCCGTCTTGCCATAGGAGTTGGAAACGTTCCAGATCACGTATTTGAGTATCTGGGTCCAGTCCGCGCGCTGCACCAGCGTGCTGAATTTGGTGCCGATCTCGTTCTGGCCCGCGCCACCCACCTCGTGGTGAAACACCTCGACCGGAATGCCCAGCGATTCGAGAATCAGGGAGATCTCGGCGCGCAGGTCCTGCGTGCTGTCGACCGGGGGCACCGGGAAGTAGCCGCCCTTGACGGTCGGACGGTGGCCCTTGTTGCCGCCATCGATCTTCTTGCCGCTGTTCCAGGGCGCCTCGTACTCGTCG
>JANNDB010000048.1:0-7984 GCA_031387285.1 Betaproteobacteria bacterium
ACTATGACGCTGCCCTGAAGCCCGAATTGTCCAAGGCCGGCTTTGTCACCCGCGATGCGCGCGAGGTCGAGCGCAAGAAGGTGGGTCTGCATTCCGCGCGCAGGCGCAAGCAGTTCTCCAAGCGCTGATCGAAGTCAAAAACCGCCCTTGTGGCGGTTTTTTGCTCTGGTATTGCCATTCCCGTCGCAGGACCCCTCTGAAGCATGCGTTTCCGATTGCTGCGCCGTCGTTTGACCATCAATTCGCCCCGGATGGCGGTGCGAAGCGCCTTGCCGTGGCCCTTTCGATGGATCATGGCAGCCGTGGTTTTCGGGTTTTGCGCAGCGATTGCCTTGTGGGCCTTCGAGTTCGGCAAGGCCATCGCCGGCATTGACGGCGGTGTCCGCGAGGACGTGGCGCGATTGCAGTCCGAGTTGGGCAAGCTCAAGGCGGAACGGGATCAGGCGCAATCGATCGCCAATACTGCACAAACCCTGCTGACCACGGAAAAAGCCGCTCAGGCACAGCTGCTTTCGCAGAAAAAGCAGCTGGAGTCGGACAACCTGAGCCTGCGCGAGGACCTCGGATTTTTCGAAAAACTGATTCCCAGCACGGGTGTGGAAGGCATCGCGATCCGGGGCTTGCAGGCTGAAGTGCAGGAGGACCGTCGGCTAAGATGGCGCATTCTGCTGATTCAGCCGCAGAAGAACGTAGCCGAATTCAAGGGCGCTCTGGATATCACCGTCACTGGCTTGCTCAACGGCAAGCCGTGGACGATGGGTTTGCCGGACGGAACGCTGGCAGTCAAGTTTGCGCAATTCGGGCGTTTTCAGGGCTTGGTGGATTTGCCGCCACAGGCCGTAGTAAAAAGTGTGTCGGTCAAGGTTTTGGAGGGCACGCAGGTGAAGGCGAGCCAATCCGTCAAGCTTTGAAAAATTATGTGAATGGAGATAACCCATGTTCGGACGTCAAAAACAACCACCCATCAAGAGCCTGATCGCGCACGGCAGCCAGATTGCCGGCACGGTGACATTCACTGAGGGCCTGCGGATCGACGGCGCGCTCGTGGGTGACATTCGCGCAAACGAGGACCAGCCCAGCATCCTGGTGATATCGGAGAGCGCGACGGTGACGGGTGCCGTGTTTGCCGACCACATCATTATTTCGGGGACGGTCAAAGGCCCGGTGCACGCCAGCATGATGCTGGAGCTGCAGCCCAAGGCGCGAATCGAGGGAGATGTGTCCTACCGGTCTCTGGAAATGCACCGCGGTGCGACGATTGCCGGCCAACTGCGTCCGCAAGCGGTCGGCGAAGCTAAACCCGTACTGAAACTGGCGGCAAATAACAAGTAAAAACATTCCCGAGCAATTTACTGTACTATTACCCGGGTCTATCTCCCAGGAGCACACCATGAGCGCCGTCGCTGAATCCATGCCCAACGAAATGCCCGCCCCGATCCTGTTTACGGACAGCGCGGCGGCCAAGGTGGCCGACCTGATCGCCGAAGAAGGCAATCCAGACCTGAAGCTGCGCGTTTTCGTGCAAGGTGGGGGTTGCTCCGGCTTCCAGTACGGATTCACCTTCGATGAAGTCACCAATGAAGACGACACCACGATGAGCAAGAACGGTGTGTCGCTGCTGATCGACGCCATGAGTTATCAATACCTGGTTGGCGCCGAAATCGACTACAAGGAAGACTTGCAGGGTGCCCAGTTCGTCATCAAGAACCCGAACGCCACGACCACCTGTGGTTGTGGCTCCAGTTTCTCGACCTGATATCCCGCCCCGCGCGGGGGGTCTTCAGCATAAAAAAAGGCGCTTGAAGCGCCTTTTTTGTTTATTGGGTGCTGGACGGCTGGATGGTTGCGGCCAGTTGCAGTTGCTGGCGCGCACTGACGGCCAGGCGGTCAAAACTGGTTCTTGCGGCGGTCGACACCGGAACCGCTTCCGACTGCTTCGCTATCGTCAGCGGGTCGTGGTGCTGCCCGTTGACCCGGAACTCGAAATGCAGATGCGGGCCGGTTGCCCAACCCGTGGAGCCCACCGCCCCGACGACCTGGGCCTGTCCTACCGCCTGGCCGCGGCGCACATCGATGCGGCTCAGGTGCGCGTATACCGTGGTGTTGTTGTTCCGGTGCTTCACAAAAACCACATTGCCGAACCCGTTCTGGGCCCCGGCAAACTCGACAACGCCGTCTCCCACACTGCGCACTGGCGTGCCGGTGGGCGCGGCGTAGTCAACACCCAGATGCGCGCGCCAGGTTTGCAAAATGGGGTGAAAGCGCATCTTGAAACCGCTGGTGACGCGCGAGAATTCCATGGGTGAGGCCAGGAAACTGCGCCGCAGGCTCTGACCGTCGAGGGTGTAATAGCCCCCCTTGGGGCGCCCGGTTGCGGTTGCGTCGCCGCCGGCTGCCAGCGGATCGTGGAACCACACGGCCTGATAGGCCTTGCCGTTGTTGACAAACTCTGCGCTCAGCACGCGGCCGCTGCGCAAGGCTTCACCATCCGCTTCCAGTGTTTCATAGACCACGGAAAACCTGTCGCCCTTGCGCAAGGCGCGGTGAAAGTCGATGTCACCGGCGAAGATTTCTGCCAGCTGCACAGCCACCGCGTCAGGAATCCGCGCGTCGTCGGTCGCGGCGAAAAGCGAACTCTGTATGGTTCCACTGGCCAGCCGTGTGGTGCCGCTCATGGGCGCCGTCTCCAGCCGGGCGCTGAATTCGGCACCCTGGCGTTCGACGACGAGGCGTTTGAACTGACCGGAATCGTCCGGACTCCAGCGCGCGCTCAGGCGCAGCAGATCTTGCTGCGGCCCGGCCTCTGCCGTCACACTGCGGCCGGAACGCCCCGACAACGACTGCCGGACCAGCGTGTTGGCGCGCAAAAAGGCGGCAGCTTGCGGATCGTTGATGCCAAGGCGCTTCAACAGCGCCTCGGGGCTGTCGCCGGAGCGCGAAACCTCGGAACGGAACAGCCGCAGACTGTGCTGTTCCAACAGATCCGTCTGCGCCTGCAAGGGCAATGGCTGGACCACGTCGACCTGTTGCACCACGGCTAGATCCGATGCGTCAGGGGCCAGTGAGGCGGTGGCGTAGCCGCCTGCCAGCAGCAGGGCGGCGGCAACTGCCGCGCTGACGCGGCGTGGGTGGCGCGCGAGGGCCGCCCGGGAAGCGGGCACCCAGTCCATGGCAACGGCAATCCAACCAGGGTTCAAAGCGGAGGTTCCAGCAGTGGTGATTGGCCGCAGGCTGCGTGAAACGCGGCATGGGCGCACAGGAGGTGCGACTTAGAATCGACGCCTCGGGAGCGGCAAGTATACCCACTCCCAATTTCGGCGCAACCAAAAACTCCTTATGAATCAAAGCGCGAGTACCAATTTTCCGATTACGGACGCGGTTCGCCATGCGCTTGCCGTCTCGTTGCGCGGTTGCGAGGAGCTGCTCCCGCAGGATGACTGGCTGCGCAAACTCGCGCGCTCGCAGGCCACCGGTACGCCGTTGCGCATCAAGCTCGGGCTGGATCCGACCGCGCCCGACATCCACATCGGGCATACGGTGGTGCTCAACAAGATGCGCCAACTGCAGGATCTGGGCCATACCGTCATCTTTCTGATCGGCGACTTCACCAGCATGATTGGCGACCCGTCCGGCCGCAACACGACGCGCCCGCCGCTGACCCGCTCGCAGATCGAGTCGAATGCGCAGACGTATTACCAGCAGGCCTCCATGGTGCTGGATCCGGCGCGCACCGAGATTCGCTACAACAGCGAATGGAGCGACCCGCTCGGTGCGCGCGGCATGATCGAGCTGGCGGCGCGTTACAACGTGGCGCGGATGATGGAGCGTGACGACTTCGCCAAGCGTTTCCGGGAAGGCCGCACCATCAGCGTGCACGAATTCCTCTATCCGCTGATGCAGGGCTACGACAGCGTCGCGCTGAAGTCCGACCTTGAACTCGGCGGAACCGACCAGAAGTTCAATCTGCTGGTTGGCCGGCACCTTCAGTCGGAATACGGTCAGGAGCCACAGTGCATCCTGACCATGCCGCTGCTCGAGGGGCTCGACGGTGTCGAGAAAATGTCCAAGAGCAAGAACAACACCATCGGCATCTCGGAGGACGCCAACACCATGTTTGCCAAGGTGCTCAGCATTTCCGATGTGCTGATGTGGCGCTGGTACACCTTGCTCAGTTTCCGTTCAGAGGCGGAGATCGCCTCGCTGAAGGCCCAGGTCGATGCAGGGCGCAACCCGAAAGAGGCCAAAGTGGCACTTGCCATGGAGATCACCAGCCGGTTTCACTCCTCCGCGGCGGCGCTGGCAGCGCAACAGGACTTCAACAACCGCGCGCAAGGTGGCATACCTGACGACCTCGCAACATTGAATCTGCCTCTGGCCGAAGGGGGCGCGCCAGTCGCCATTGCGGCCCTTTTGCGGCAGGCGGGGCTCACGGCTTCGGGAGGTGAAGGCAATCGGCTGATCGATGGCGGCGGCGTGCGGGTGGACGCGGTCGTCGTGAGCGACAAGGGCCTGAAACTGGGCGCTGGCAGTTATGTGCTGCAAGTGGGCAAGCGCAAATTTGTACGGGTGCAACTGGGCTGAAAGCGCCTGTGGCGGCCCTTGCCTCAGCGTGCGCCAGCCTTCTCCAGCAACCGGACCATTTCGCCAAAGCCCCGGGAGCGCGCCAGTTGCAGCGGGGTAGCGCCGTTGCGGTCCGCCAATTGGGTGCTGGCGCCGGCGGACAAAAGGGCGCCCAGGGTCTGCTGGTGCGACGGTCCGCCGTTGCCCAGAACGATGGATTCGATCACCGCTGTCCAGTGCAGGTTGTTCACATGGTCCAGCGGAGCACCGGCAGCAATCAGCAGGCGCACCACTTCCGCATGGCCCAGATGCGCGGCGGCAATCAGGGCGGTGCCGTCGTAGACACTGGTAACCAACCTGGCGCTGGCACCCAGCGACAGCAACACCATCAGCGTTTCGGGGTCATTGGCGACTGCGGCGATCGTCACCGCGTCGTACCGGTCGTTTTCCAGCAGATCCAGCCTGGCGCCAGCCTTCGCCAGCGCACGTATTGCGGCCCGCTGGCGTGCAAACGTCGCGATATGCATGGCCGTACGGCCACGTGCGTCGCGCGCATCCAGCGCCAGCCCGGCGCCGGCGCCCCGGGCTTGTAGGCGCGCGACATCGCCGAGGTGGGCTGCGGCCTGCAGGCCGGTGTACTGGGCGATCTCGGCCGTGCTCGGCGCGACCTGAGCCGTGGCCGCCTGCGGGGCTTGCCAGACGGCGAAAGCAAGCGCGATCAGGCAGCCACGCGCCATCGTCACTGCAAGGAAACCAGTGGAAGGGACAGGCAGAACTCGGTGCCGCGCGGCGCGCGGTTGAATGCCTCCAGGCTGCCGCCCATGCCGCGCGCCAGCGACTCGCTGTGTGTCAATCCCAGGCCGAGCGCCCCGTCGCGCGTCGTGAAGAAAGGTTTGAAGACATGCGCCAGCACCTCGTTGGTTATGCCCGGACCGCTGTCGGCGACCCTGATCTGCCCGTGCTTGTCACTGGCCTGCACCGTCACCACCAGGCTGCGGTCGCTGATCTGCACATGGTCCAGAGCCTGCAAGGCGTTCATCAACAGGTTGTGCAGGATTTGCTCAAGGCCTCCGGGGTCGGCCCGGATCCGCAGCGCCGGCCCCAGCAGCACCAACTCGGTGGCCACACCGCGCCGGCGCGATTCGGGTTCGAGCAGGTGCAAAGCCTGGCGAGTGGCCGCCAGCGGGTCGAGCACCTGGATGTGCGCGCCCATGTCCGGCTGGCTCACCGCCTGGCGCAGACGGCGCACGACATCCGTGGCGAGTTGCGCCTGGCGCACCGCCTCCTGCACCGCCAGTTGCGCCGTCAGCAGGTCGGGCGGGTCCTCGCCCAGAACGCGTTGGGCGGCCAGACCATTGGCCAGCATCTGACCCAGCGGCAGGTCAAGCTCCTGCGCAATCCCGCCGGCCAGTTCTCCCAGGGTGCTTTGCCGCTCGATCTGGCCCAGCCGCAGCAAGTCCTCGGCGCGGCGCCGGTCCGTTCGCTGGCGCAAGAGCGCGCGCACGACCAGCAAGACCACTGCCACCAGCAGCGACCAGCTGAACACCAGGCTCCAGGGGAGCTCCAGCCAGCCCACGTGGCGTTGCGCCACCAGCCGCAGCGGCTGGCTTTCACTGGCGAGCAATTCATTGAACCCGAAGCTCCAGGTGGCGCCTGTGTCGACGCGGCCGGGCTGCAGCGTAAACGACTGCCCACCGTATTCCAGGGCGAGCCGCACCGGGCTGCTGTCAGCCTGCATCGGCCACTCATTCCAGGGCACCATGCTGCGCACGTCGATCAGGATGGCGTAACTTGCCGGATCGGCCGCCAGCAGCAACTGGTAGCGGCCCTTGTCAAGGTTCACGTCTGCCAGCACGGCGCGCCGCAGTTTGCGCGATTCGGCCTCCGCGCCAGCCAGCGCCGCCTGTGGCCATAGGCCTTCGCCGGGGCGGCTGGATACGGACAGGATATGCGGGTACGCCGACGGTGGCCTGTGCTCCACGCGCGGGGTATCGGGTGCAAGGCGGGCGCTGGCAAGCGTGGCGAGCACTGCCTCCTGCTGCCCCACACGTTGGCTGAGCAGCCGGTGCGCAGTGCGGGACTGCGCGTCGAGCGACTCGCGCACCTGCTCGAGCTCACCCTGGACAATCCAGGTGGCGCCCGCGAGGCTGGCCAACAGCCAGCCGGCCAGCCACGGAATGTGGCGGTAGAGGCTATGCAGCATGCCCGCATTCTGGCACGGCCCCGCGCGCTTCTCGCGCGAGCCCCGGGTGGTTCACAATGCCGGCATGCCCGCGCAAACCCTTCGATCGCTCGCGCCGCGACAGCTGTTGTGGCTGTCCATCCTGGCCGCCGTGGTAACCATCACGCTCAAGACGCTAGCCTGGGTCGTTACCGATTCTGTCGGGCTGCTCTCCGACGCGATGGAGTCCTTTGTCAACCTGGCCAGTGCCATCTTTGCCCTGGTCATGGTGACCATCGCGCAACGGCCTGCCGATGCCGAACATCCCTATGGGCATCACAAGGCCGAGTATTTCTCCTCCGGGTTCGAGGGGATCCTGATCATCGGCGCGGCCGCGGGGATCATCTGGGCCGCTGGCCATCGCATTCTGGACCCGCAACCGCTGACCTCCATTGGGTGGGGATTGGCGCTGTCCATCGTGAGCTCGGCCATCAATGGGCTGCTGGCCTGGGCGATGTTCAATGCGGCCAGGGTGCACCGCTCGATCGCCCTGGAGGCTGACGCGCGCCACCTGGTGACCGATGTGTGGACCTCGGTCGGGGTGGTCGTGGGCATCGGCCTGGTTGCCCTGACCGGCTGGTTGTGGCTGGACGCGCTGGTGGCGATTGGTGTTGCGCTCAACATCCTGCGTGAAGGTGCGCGCCTGCTCTGGCGTTCGTCACAGGGGCTGATGGACGAAGCGCTGGAGCCTGAAGTGCTCGCGCGCATCCATGCCACGCTGAAGGAATTCGACCACCACACCATCCGCTTCGACCATGTCAGCACGCGCCAGTCGGGACAGCGCCGCTTTGTCGATCTGCACATGCACATGCCGGCGAGCTGGACTCTGGGTCGCGCGGCAGCGGTGCGCACCAGCGTCGAGCAGGCGCTGATGAGCGCGGTCCCCGGCCTGCGGGCGACCATCCAGCTGCTGCCGAGCGACGTGGAGGCGCACTTTGACGATCCGAAAGACTTGATATGAAAGCGCTGCTTCAGCGCGTTCGCGAAGCGAGTGTCACGGTCGACGGTGTTGTGATCGGCCGCATCGGCCCCGGTCTGCTGGTACTCCTGTGTGCCGAGCGTGGCGACAACGAGTCGCACGCGGACCGGATGCTGGCGAAAATACTCAAGCTGCGTATTTTTGCGGACGCCGACGACAAGATGAACCGCAGCGTGCAGGACTGCGCCGGCGGTCTGCTGGTGGTGAGCCAGTTCACGCTGGCC
>JANNDB010000061.1:0-4459 GCA_031387285.1 Betaproteobacteria bacterium
GAAAGCGAACGCAAGCGCCGCACTTTGACGGGTCACCGAATTGCGTCACCGGGCCGGGGCAGGTGACTGCCCATGTTGAGGCAGGCCACGGTGCGCGTATGCGCGGCAGCCCTCACAGACCGGTGGGAATGGGGTGCGGACGGACCTTGGGTGTACGGTGGCGCACAGAACGTTCTCGGCGCCGGCCCTACCGTGCATAGGCGGCACTTTTCTGCAGCCGCAAAGGAATGGCATGTTGAAGAACAAGGTCGCCCTGATCAGGGACCAGGGCGGCGATGCGATCTTCGTCGCAGCGGATGTCGGTAGTCCGGGCGATTGCGACGCGTTGGTAAACCACACCGTGGCCCATTTCGGCCGACTCGATGCCGCCTGCAACAACGCCGGCATCGGCGGGCCGGCTGCACCACTGGCCGACTACCCGCTGGACGGCTGGGCCCGGGTCATCAACATCAACCTGTCCGGTGTCTTTTTTGGCATGCGGCCGCAGATTGCAGCCATGCTCAAGACCGGAGGCGGTGCGATTGTGAACATGGCTTCCGTCCTGGTGGCATGGCTGTGCAGCAGCCGTGCGTCGTTTGTCACCGGCGCCTATTACCCGGTGGATGGTGGCTACCTGGCGCGCTGAAGCCCGGCAGCCTCGTCCATAGCACCACGTCTTCAGCATGCCCAGATTTGCCTGGTACCTGGTGGTTCCGGCCCTTGCCGGGTCGGCTGCGCTACTGCGGCCGCATGACTCCATGGCGTCGGAACTGTCGCTGCGGGACAGTTACGCTACGCTGGGCGAGCGGCTGGCCAACAACCAGTTCGATCGCCCGATGGTGCTGGACTCGGCCGAATCTGCGGAGCATTTGACCGGCCACCTCTACGCGGTGGTCAAGCATCCGTTTGATCGTGTGCGCACCGCCTTGCATGACCCGCAGCATTGGTGCGATGTTCTGTCGCTGCACAGCAACAACAAGTATTGCCGGGTGAACGGTGCCGAACGCAATGTGTCGCTGCTGATGTTCATGGGGAGCAAGACGGCCCAGCCGCTGGGTGCTGCGATGCGGGTGGACATGGGCTTTGCGGTGGTACACGACACGCCGCAGTTCCTGCAGGTGGAGTTGCGGGCGACCCGCGGGCCTTTGGGTACCAGCGATTACCGCGTGGCACTCGAAGCCATACCACTGACGGAGGGCAGCAGCTTCCTGCACATGACCTATTCAACCGCCACCAATGTGCTGGCCCGCGTGGCGATGCAGGGTTACCTGGCGACCGCCGGACGGGGCAAGGTCGGATTCACGTCCACGCGCGGGGTACCGCAGGGGCCGCCGGTGTACGTAGGCGGGGCGCTCGGTGCGATCGAACGCAATTCCATGCGCTACTACCTGGCCGTGGACGCGTACCTTGGGTCGACCCAGGCACCGCAGGCCGAGCAGTTGGAAACACGCTTGCAAAGCTGGTATGGCGCAGTGGAACGCTACCCGGTGCAATTGCACGAGATGGAGCGGGAGCCCTATCTGCAGATGAAGCGCGCCGAGCACATACGCCAGCAGTCACCCCCCTGATCGGGCCAGGGCCGGGTCGGGCTCCCCCGGTATGTTGCCCATCGCACAGACTGACGCCTTCGCCTGCGCCGACACTGCGCATCCACAAGGAGAAACCCGATGTTGCGCAACACCAATGACCTGCAGAATTTCGTGATCCGGGCGAGCGACGGTGACGTCGGACACGCCAAGGATTTTTACTTTGATGACCACGCCTGGGTCGTGCGCTATCTGGTGGTCGATACCGGCAGCTGGCTGCAGAGCCGCAAGGTGCTGATCTCGCCCATGTTCATCAGCGCGCCCGACTGGAGTGCTCGGCAGCTGCCGGTGGCGATGACGCGCGAGCAGGTGCGCAACAGCCCGGATTTCGACACCGACCGCCCTGTTTCACGCCAGCACGAGATGCAGTACCTCACCTATTACAACTACCCCTACTACTGGGGCGGAACCAGTTTGTGGGGTGGCGAGATGTATCCGGACATGCTGGTCCCGGGCTACGGGGGCCTGATGGCCGAGGGCCGCTCGACCGCGCATGAATCGGCCGCTGCCGAACTCGGCCAGAAGCTGGCGCCGTCGCGCGGGGATGAGGACCCACACCTGCGCAGCTGCAATGCGGTGGCCGGCCACCACATCCACGCCATCGATGGCGACATAGGCCATGTGCAGGGCTTCCTGCTTGACGACAAGACCTGGGCGATTCGTTACCTCGTGGTCGATACCAGCAACTGGTGGCTTGGCCACAAGGTGCTGCTCTCGCCCCAATGGATCGACACCGTGAACTGGGCCGAAAAAAGTGTGGCGATCCATCTGACGCGCCGGGCCATCCAGGACGCACCGCCCTATGACCCGTCCAGGCAGCCCGAGCGTTCACATGAGGCGGGCCTGTACCACCACTATGGACGTGAAGGGTATTGGGTCAAGCGGGATGCCGAGGAACGTCTCGCGACTGCAGACTGAAAAGCGCTGGCAGCGGATAACGCGCCAGGCCTGAAGCAATGGCGCGCGAGTTCCAGCCCATGGCCGCTATGTGTTCTACCGTACAGACCACAGCCCCTCTTGCATCAAAGATGCCTGCAGGAGGACAACATGATCGAAACTCAGTACCGCGCCGCGGCCGGTGTTGCAACGGGTGTGATGGTTGGAGCGCTTGACGGTTTGGCAGCGGCGGGTTCGATGGTGCAGGCGGTCAGACCAGCGGCGCGATGGAGTGCTGCGCTGGGTTTGATTGAGCGTCTCCTGCCATTTCACCGGCGCCCCCTGCATGTTGGCGACGCGGTTCAAATGGCTGGCGAGCCGTTCGTTCATCTGCACGTGGTCAATTTTGGTGCGGTGAAGTCGGTGAGCCTGACGGTCAACGGCGCCGTGCACGTGGCAGGTTTTCACCTGAAGGGGGACTGGATCGGTTTTGACAGCATGGCGTCCGGCACCAGTGTCTGTGACGCCATCGCAATGGATACCAGTGAAGTCTGGAGCCTGCGTTACAGCAGCCTGTTGCAGGCGGCCGCAAAGACCCCGGAACTGATGCATGCCCTGCATGCTGCGATGAGCTGCCAGATGGCGCGCGATCGTGACTGGCGTTTTGCCCTGGGCAGCCTCTGTGCCGACGCGCGGGTGGCGGACTTTGTGCACGGTTGGGCCGTATTGCTGGCCGAACGCGGGTTGCGCACCGACCAGATCACTCTGCGCATGACGCGCGCGGAGATCGGCAATTACCTCGGGATGACACTGGAGACAGTCAGTCGCTCGTTCACCCGCCTGGCCGAACTCGGCTTGATCCGCTTTGAGGAGGGCGGGCGGCGCCATTTCGCGATACCCAGCGCACATGCCCTGATGGAATTCATCGAGCACACCAGCGACGGCGGCAAGCGCGCAACCCTGCAATAGCGTGACTTTTCAATGGGCCGGCGCGTCGCGAGCCTTCGCTGCGTCGCGCGGCCGCCGGGTGCTGCTACTTGGACGGCACGGTGACGGTGCTTTGCCGCAATATGCCGCCGGCGGCGACACTGCCTTCGGTGGATCCCTGCGTGCCCATGCGCATTTCGCAGGCGCGGCGGTCATCGCCTTCATGGGCGCTGCAACGCATCATCATGTTGCTCTGCATCTGCCCGGCCGGATTCGTCAATCCGTTGCGGCGCGACTCGGCCAACGCATTGCGCGCTTCAGTCCGGCAGGTGCCGACATCCTGATTCGACTGGCCCGTGTTGCACACGCTCATTTCCTGGCGGTATCGGGTCATTGCCTCGTTCTGGGCCTGTGCACTGGCGGCGCAGACGAGCATGCCGGTCACGATGAGCGAGCGGCGCAGCAGCCGCTGGGGGGTGGTTGTCATGGAAGACTCCTGGTAAAGGCCACAGCCTAAGGCGACGCCATTGCCCTGTATGTGCGCCTGCGCACGGAGAGAGTCGCACGGCCGTCACACAATCGGTCGAACCCCTGGATCACTTTATGGCCGCGATTCCCACCCCCACCCCCACCCCCATGCCCGCCTTGACGATTGCCACGCCATGAGGCTGCGCCATGTGCTGCTTTCGGTGGCGGGCGTCATGGCAGCCGTGGTCCTGCTGTGCGTGGTGTGGATTGCACTGTTTGGCTGGAACTGGCTGCGCGGCCCGATCGAACGCCAGGTGATGGAGAGCACGGGCCGCAAATTGGTGATCGGCGGCGACCTTGCCGTGCGACTGGGCTGGCCGCTGCTGCATGTAGACGCTGGTGCGGTCAGTTTTGCCAATCCGCCGTGGGCACAGAACGCCCAGATGCTCACGGCCGATGCGGTGCACCTTTCGCTCGGCGTACGCCCGCTGCTGCGCCGCGAGGTGGTCTTCCCGCAGGTCAGTCTGGTGCGTCCTGTGGTATTCCTGGAACAGGGGTCCGGTGGTCGCAAGACCTGGTTGCTCGACCGCGAACAGCAGGATGAGGACGCGCGCATCCGCGTC
>JANNDB010000073.1:0-14854 GCA_031387285.1 Betaproteobacteria bacterium
ACGGAGCAGAAGCCACCGTGGGCGGCGTAGTTGGGCGTTCCGAACTGGCGTGCGAACAGACCGGTCAGCGCCTGCATCTGGTCGCGCCCGGTGAAGAGTGCGAATTTCCTGGGGTCGGTGGCGCGGATGGTGCGCAAGCGCTCGGTCAGCAGTTCGAGCGCGCGCTCCCACGAGATCGGCTCGAATTCACCCGCACCCCGCGCGCTGCCGGGTTTGCGCAGCAGGGGCCGGGTCAGGCGGGCCGGGGAGACCTGCTTCATGATGCCCGAGGCACCCTTGGCGCAGATGACTCCCTTGTTCAGCGGGTGCTCCGGGTTGCCATCGATATAGCGCACCTCGGGGCCGTTCTCCCCGTCACGCAGGTGCACACGGATGCCGCAGCGGCAGGCGCACATGTAGCAGGTCGTGCATTTGATCTCCGTCGTGCCTCCCAGCGCCGGCGCGGCGAGCGGGTCATGCAGCGGCTCACTGGACAGAAAGTTGCGCAAGGCGTCTCCTGACTTTTGGTTATGGGTGCCCCCAGCCCAGCCGCTACGCGTCTGGCCCCCCGAGGGGGTGCGAGAAAACCTGGGGCGGCCCGGCGTTTTCTCATGAACTTATCTTAGACACCTGCGTTGAATTAAAAAAGCGGAGAATTCAGCTAAGAATGAGCGAAAAAACAAGTCAGCGACTGCGTCTGAGCCTGCGCCAGCTCGAAGTGTTTGCGGCCATTGCCCGTGAGGGCAGTTCGCGCGCGGCCGCCGCGCGCGTGTCGCGCTCGCAGTCGGCCGCCAGCGCGGCCCTGGCTGAACTGGAGTCGGTTCTGGGCGTGCAGCTGTTTGACCGGCTGGCACGCCGCCTGCTACTCAACGAAAACGGTCGCGCCCTGTTGCCGGTTGCGATCGCCTTGCTGGAACAAGCGACGGACCTGGAGGCGCTTTTCAACGCCGAACACGCCGCCCTGCTGCGGGTGGCCGCCAGCCTGACGATTGGTGAATACCTGCTCCCCGACGTGCTGGCGCGCTGGAAGCTGTTGCATCCGCGCAGCCGCGTGCGGCTGCAGATCGGCAACACCTCGGAAGTGATCAACAGTGTCATCGGGCACGATGCAGATGTGGGGTTCATCGAGGGCGCGCAGACGCATGCGGGTCTGCGGGTGCAAACCTGGCTGAGTGATGAGCTGGTGATCGTGGCCGCCCCGGCGCATCCGCTGGCAGGCCGCGTGGCCAGCATGCGCCAGCTGGCTGCGGCCAACTGGATTTTGCGCGAGCTCGGTTCCGGCACGCGCCAGGCCACCGACAGCTGGCTGCTGGATCATGTGGGCAGCCTGAACGTAGAGTTCGAACTCGACAGCACGGAGGCCATCAAGCGCCTCGCCATGGCCGGTGCGGGCCTGGCCTGTCTGTCACGCCACACCGTGGTGCAGGCGCTGGAGCAAGGGACCCTGACAGAGCTGCGCACCCGGCTGCCGCCAGCGCGCCGGCGCCTTGCAATTGTGGTGGGCCGGGACAAGCGCCTGGGGCGGGCAACGCAGGAGTTCATCCGCCATTGCACAGCCCCCTAGGTCGGGGCCTTGGTATTGAGCTGGCCGATCAGCTTCCAGGCGACGCCACCCAGCAGCACGACGCCCGCAATCAGAATGCCCCACAAGGCCCAAGCGCGCTGGTTGGTGCTGGAGGTGATGGCCCCCCACCACGAGGTGTCGGCCGCTTCCTTTTTTGGTGTGGACAGTGTCACTTGCGCAATACGTGCCATTGGCAGTTGCTCGGTATTGGCTGGCACGACGGCCTGGAGGTCTGACAGGTTGAGGGCAGCTGCGGGCGTCTGCGCACGTCCGGCGGCCAGCACGAACGGCCCTGGCCCGCTTGCCATGAACAGTACCTGCAAGGGGCGAAACTCGGCGCTTGCCTGCAGGCCTGCCGCGTCCAGCGCCATGCCGTTGCTGGTCTCTACCCGCAATTGGCGAACCGATGCGCCTGCCAGGTTCAGCGGCGCGTTGGTCGGTGCGGTGTCGTCTGCACCCAGGCGATAGACCAGCGTCTGGCCCAATTGCCGCCAGGATTGCTTCGCATCGTTGCGGCCCAAAATGCGAACGGGCAAAAGGGTGTTGGGCATGGAGGAAACAAGCACCAGTGCGCTGATGGGCGTCATGAAGTCCAGTGACCACTCGAGTGCGGACTTGTCGACCTGCCGCGCTGGCGGCAAGATTGCCCGCGCGGGCTGAACCGAACCAGGCTGCGGAGCCGGCACTGGCGCAATGGACTTGACTTGAACGCCGGCCTGGCCGTACCAGCTCAGGCGCAGGTAATGTTTGTCCAGAACCAGCGGAGGATCAAACGTCAGCCTGTCGTTGCGCGGGCTGTCAGAACCCTCGAAGTGGTAGAGCCGGCCGCGTAGCGCGACCGGTGTCCACTGGGCCAGATCCGTGCTGATGTCCGCTGCGAGCTGAACCGGTGAATTCGCAGGCAGTGTGGCCTGCACATCAATGGCGCGCCAGCTTTGGCTGGCCTCGCGCGAATTGAAAATCACTGATGGCAGGACGCTGGATGCCACTGCAGGGTTGGCCGTTGACGGTGTTTGCAGGCGAACCCAGACAGAATTCGTCTTGCCACTTTCGTTGACCTGAACCCGCATCGACCCCGCTCCAGGCGATTTGCCGGCAGCGACGGAAAAAAGCGGAATCGCCTTGTACTCGGGGGTCGTTTGCGGGGCCGCCTCCGTTTTGGGCGCGGTCAACCCGGTGAAAGCGAACCCAACCGGCTCGCCCTTGCCATTGAATACGCGCACGTCCGCAGCGTCGACGCTCTGCAGCCGGGTCAGGGCGTCGGCCGGCAGGACGATGCGCGCCAGGCTGGTACCGGGCGCAATCTCAAGCCTGGCGACCCATGCAAAGTCCTCGGCTTTAGGCGGCGCGGCGAGTGCAGCAAGAACCGGGAGCCCGTGGAGGGCTGTCAGGCAGGCTACAAGAAAAGACGGGACGCGGCGGTTCATCATGTTGGCTCCGGGTCCTTGGCGGAATCGGTATGGGCGGCTGTGTCCCTCGCAGCAGGCGGAATGGGTGCGAAGTACCCCACCAGCAGCATCAGGCCGCCGACGGCAATAAAGACCACGATACGTTCTGTTCCGCCGCGGTTGGACAGGTCGATCAGGAACAGCTTGGCCACCGTGACGGCCAGCAATAGGGCCCCTGCGCTCCACAAAGGCCGCACCAGGCGCCGATGCGCTATCACCATGATCAGCAATGCAAGCGAGGTCCACACAATGGAGTAACCTGCCTGCACCAGGAAAGAGTCGTACAACTGCCTGGTGTTCCATGGAACCCCGGCATAGTGGTGCGCCACGCGCAACCATGCCGTGTTGATGGCTACAAACCCGACTGCCGCCAACACCATCCACAACCGGGTGTCCCGCACCGGGGAGGGGATGAACAGGCCGCTCGCACGTATACGCAGCCACCACAAGGAGCAGGCGGCCAGACCGAGGGCAACCGACAGATCGGTCGGATTGATCAAGGGCAGGTACGGCAGCGGCCTCGCGTTGCCATCGGAGTGCAATGCCACTGTCAGACTGCCCAGCATGACCAGGGCCGCCAGCGGTGCGCATGCCAGCCAGAGGTAGGCCCGCGCAAACCGGTCCAACGGCCAGGCCGCGTAGCCACCCGCTGCCTGGTCAAACCAGGCGCGCCGCGACAACAGCAACAGCACCAAGGTCCCCGCCAGCAGAAGGATCACACTGGCCCACGCCGTTTGCCAGAGGTCCCAATGGCCTGCCGCGAACACCAGGACGTTGCCGAGAATCAGCACCAGCAACCAGACGCCGCCGGCATGCACCCAGGGCCACCATGCCGCAGGTTGGCCGTCGTCCAGGCGGCGCAGCATCAGCATGTGCAAGGCCAGGGCGATCGGCCAGACCAGCCAGCCCCAGGACTGCAGGACGTGCGACCAGGCGAGCATGCCGTAGGTCGCAGCCGCCAGCATTGCGGGCAGGTTGAACAACGCCGGCGTGGCAGCCACGGGCCACGGCCGCAGCGCGCCAGGCAGGGCAAGACGATGCGCGACAAAGGCGCCAACCAGCCAGGCCAACAACTGCAGGTGCACCTGCAGTGCAGGGCCGAACACCGCTTCGGCAGTCCCCTGGGAGCCTATGGGCGCACGGGTGATTTCCGTGCCCAGCGCGAATTGGCACCACAGGAATCCAATCCAGAACAGCACTGGGGACAAAGCCAGTTCTATACGGGCGAAGGCTTTGGCCAGCGCGCCGCCCGGCTGGGCGGCCACCGCACGGGACCAGTTCCCGACAGCGAACGCGGAACCACCCAGCAGCATTGCGCCTACAAATACGGGGTTGGCGACGGGCCACTGCGGGTCGGGGCCAAACCCGAAGGAATTCAGGAAGGCGATTGCCGCCAGCCCCTGCAGCGCCAGACCCGCCAGGCGCGGCAACCAGCGGTGCTGGCGCATGCCCATCCAGTACACGCCCGCCCCTTCGGCCGCCCAGACCGCGGAGGTCCAGCGCGCGTCCAGGGCGAGCGGCACCGCCAGCGTGACAAAGCCTATGCCCAACGCAACAAAACATTCACCCAACCAGCGCCGTACTTCGGCTGCGCCTGGTTCGGGGGTATCGCCCTGGCGCCAGCGAACCCCCATCAGCCAGGCCAGGGCGAGGTAGAAGGCCCCGAGCGCCAGCGCTGAAAAGGCCGCGGCGAATTCGATATGGCGAACCAGACCGACCTGCAATCCAAAGGCGATGAGCGGTGTGCCAAAGATCAAGGTGGCGTCCACCGCCTGCCGGGCACCCAGCGAGTGGCGGGTGGCGTACATCAGGCTCGCGGCCACATAGATCAGGAAGAATGCCAGCAGGAATGGTTGCGCGCTGGCGAATTGGTCCGGCTGGTACTTGAGCACGCCCCACGCGGTCGCGACGCCAAACGTTGCGAAGAATCCGAGCAGATTGAGTGCCCGCCAGGCCTTCAGATAGGCGATGGCCGCAATCGCGATGTTGAGCAACAGGTAATAGGAAAACAGGGCGACGTGGCTGCCGTCACCCGTAGACAACAGAATCGGGGCCGCGAAGCCGCCTGCGAAGCCGATGACGGCCATCACCATGGCGTTTTGCGCCAGGGCGATCACGGAGGCGAATGCGCAAATCAACCCGAGCAGTACAAATGCGGTGGACGCCGGCAAGAACTGGTAGATCCTGAAGGCGCTGAAAACGGTGAGGTAAAGCACAGCGACCCCGGCGCCCTGGAGCGTAAGCGCATAGGCCAATCGTGCGGGTCGTGCGCCCCGCATCCAGAATCCACCGGCGAACAGGCCAATTCCGGTCAGCGCAATACCCGCCAGCCGCAACTCGGGTGGCACCATGGAGTGCTCGACGGCGTACTTGGCCAGAAACGCGAGCCCGACAAACAGGACCAGAACGCCCATGCGCACAATCGTGTTGCCGCCGAGCAGCCAGTCGCGAAGCTTTGCCCAGACCAACGCCGCATAAGGCGGCACGGTGGGCGTCTCCAGCGTGACTGCCTTTGGCTGAGCTGCTGCAGTGCTATCGAGACCGGTGTCGTGCGGCGCAGACGCGGCTGCGGGTATTTCCGTGGGCAAGGGATCCGCTGGCGCGGCGGGAGCCGCGTTCCACAATGCGCTCTGCCGGGTCAGTTCGGCCCGTAGCGCCGTGCGCAAGCTCCAACCGGCGACAGCGCCGGCCATTGCGCCGCCAGCGACTTGTGCTTCGCTGAAGTGTCCGGGCCAGGCCAGAGCAAGCACCAAGCCCCAGAAGGTACCCCAGATGATCAAGTTGCGGCTCCGGTTCCCAGACGATGCAATGGAGTCTAAGCCACGGCAGTCCCCGCGCATTGCCGTGCGGTGTCCGGCGTCACTGCAATGGGGGACGGCATTGTTCCAGGCGACCCCTATGGGAGCGCGGCTTGCGGACAAGTCCTGTGTCATGATGTGAGCAACCCACTCCACGAGGTGATCCCATGCAGAACGTCCGCTTGTTTCTTGTCTGGTTTACGCTGACCATGGTTGCGTGTCTTGCCCAGGCAGCCAGCAAGGACGAACTCGATGCCGAGGTACGTGAGGCGGTCAGCAATTTCTACCAGCACACCGCTGCCGGCAAGGAGCTTGCGGCCAAGGCCTCTGGCATGCTGGTGTTTCCCAACGTGATCAAGGCCGGAATTGGTGTGGGCGGCGAGTATGGCGAGGGCGCCTTGCTGGTCGACGGCAAGCCGCTGGCCTACTACAACATCGCTTCGGCGTCGATAGGCTTTCAGCTGGGTGCGCAGGCACGTAGCCAGATCGTGTTGTTCATGACGCCCGCGTCACTCACCAAGTTTCGCAACAGCAAGGGCTGGAAGGCGGGTGTGGATGGCAGCGTTGCGCTCGCCACGCTGGGTGCCGGTGGTGCCATCGACAGCGACACGGCCAAGAAACCCATCATCGGGTTCATTTTTTCCAATAAGGGGCTGATGTACAACCTGACCTTCGAAGGCTCCAAGATCAGCCGCATCAACAAGTAGGCTGCTGGCGCGCGTGCGCGTGGCGCAGCGTGTCTTGATCGACCAGGGCGCGGATCTGCGCCAGCACCGGATGTGCCGCCGTGTATTTTTGTCCGTAGGCCAGGTTGAAGGCGTAGTCAAAGTCCGATGGGTTCGCCCCCTGGTTGTGCTGGATGATGGTCTCCAGTTTGTCCAGCCCTTTCACCAGGCGCGCTTCGGTCGAGTGAGCGCCCTCATAGTCTTCCCACAGAGCCAGTATTTCTGCCTGCAGCGAGGCGGGCAGCGTCTGTGTCAGCGTCTGCAGATCGCGCCGCTCGCGCTCCGACTTGCCTGGGTCCTTGTGCTGATCGACGGCCGGAACATCGCCGGCAATGGCTTCGCCAAGGTCATGGATGACGCACAGCTTGAGGACACGCGCCATGTCGATGGGGCCGAGTTGGTCGGCGAAGGTCATGGCCAGCAGGCACAGGCGCCAACTGTGTTCGGCGGTGCTCTCGGCGCGGCCGGTGGAGGTGAAGCCCGAGCGCAGGACGTTTTTCAGGCGTTCCGCTTCCTGGACAAACGCAATGCGCCCGGCAATATCTGTGTAGCTGGTCATGCCGGTTTCCCGATCGGATTGACCGCAGCGGAGACCGTTCGCGCGTATATTAGTGGCTGCATAATTAATGATACGCTGGCGCCGTCAGGCGCGGTGCACTCCGAATGGCTCTAAACAAGACAACTTCTGCGTCGGCAGCCCCCTCGGTCAGCAGCCCTTCCTACGCTGAATCGGACGAGGTATTCGAGGCGGCGGCCGAGGTTTTCCGGGTCATGTCCGCCCCCATGCGGCTGAAGATCATCAGCAGCCTGTGCAACGGCGAGAAAAATGTCGGCGAGCTGCTATCCGAGATTGAGACCACCCAGCCCAACATGTCACAGCACCTCAATACGCTGTACAAATCGGGTGTACTTGGCAAGCGGCGCGACGGCGTACAGATTTTTTACAGGATTGTGAACGACAGGGTCGTGACCCTGTGCCGTGCCGTCTGTACCCAGATTGCCATCGAGACAGATGCGGCAGTTCGTTGACCGGCAGCTTGAGGGTTTCCACCGGGGGTGGCCCGACAGGCTTGGCGCAATAATCGATATCGCAATATAAGCATTCAGTAATGTATCGGCCTTTCAAGGCCATCCACCAGGAGTGACCATGAATCGGGTGTCCCATTTGGTAGCAGCGGGCCTTTTTGCCTGTAGTGCCATTCCGGCCTGGAGCCAGGCCGACACGCTGCAGTTGCGTAGCTGGGCAGCCGCCTGCTCGAATTGCCACGGCACCAACGGCCTTGCCCAGCCTGGCATGGAGACGCTGGCCGGCGCGTCCAAGGAGGGCATGACCCAGAAGCTGCTGGACTTCAAGTCCGGTCGCAGGCCCGCCACCATCATGCACCAGCTTGCCAAGGGTTACACCGACGAGCAACTCGAGCAGATCGCCGGCTACTTCGCCGCGCAGAAGAAATAACCGGGGCCGAACATGGATCGTCGAACACTCCTTCATACCGGCGCCGCCGGTGCTGCGCTCGGACTGCTCGGGCTTGCCGCTGGTTGCGCCAGCACCGGGGCCGGCACGGGCCCCAAGGTCATTGTGGTGGGCGGTGGATACGGCGGCGCCACCGCTGCCAAGTACATCCGCATGTGGTCGGACCAGAAGATCGACGTGACGCTGATCGAGCCCAATGCCGCCTTTGTATCGTGTCCGATCAGCAATCTGGTGCTGGGTGGCAGCAAGACGATGGCCGACATCACGACGCCCTACGACAACCTGTCGCGCCGTCACGGCGTGCGACTGGTGCGCGACAGCGTCATGTCGATCGACCCGGACAAGCGGCTGGTGCGGCTGGCCGGCGGCGCAGAGATGGGCTATGACCGCCTGATCGTCTCGCCTGGCGTCGACTTCATGTGGGATGCGTTGCCGGGCATGGGGCGGCCTGGCGCACAGGAAACCGTTCTGCATGCCTGGAAGGCGGGGCCACAAACGCTCGCATTGCGGCGCCAGCTGGAGGCGATGCCCGATGGCGGCGTCTATGCGTTGACCATTCCGCTGGCGCCCTACCGCTGCCCGCCGGGCCCGTACGAGCGCGCCTGCCAGGTGGCGCACTATTTCAGCAAGGCCAAGCCGCGCAGCAAGGTGCTCATCCTCGACGCCAATGACGACGTGACCTCCAAAGGGCCGTTGTTCAAGAAGGCGTGGGCTGACCGATACAAGGGGATCGTGGAGTACCGCCCCAAGCACACCCTGGTGGATGTGGTGGCCGCGACGAATACGCTCAAGTTCGAGTTCAGTGACGATGTGAAGGCGGCAGTGCTCAATGTCGTGCCACCCATGCGGGCAGGCGACATTGCCGTCAAGACAGGACTGGCGACCGCCAACAAGCGTTGGTGCGAAGTGGACTTCCTGACGCATGAGTCCAAGGCGGCGCGCAATATTCATGTGCTGGGCGACGCCATTCAGGTGGCGCCCTTGATGCCCAAGTCCGGTCACATGGCAAACCAGCACGGCAAGACCTGCGCGGCCGCCGTCGTGGCGCTGTTGACCGGCGGTCAACCCGGCACGATGCCCATCTACAACAATACCTGTTACAGCTTTGTGAGTGACGAAGACGTGGTGCATGTGTCCAGCGTCCATCGTTACGATGCTGCGCAGAAAACCATGCTCACGGTTGCCGGATCGGGTGGGGTGTCCAGCGCCGCGAACGAGCTGGAGGGCAAGTATGCGCTGGCCTGGGCGCGCAACATCTGGGCCGACACACTCGCGTGATGGAGCGCGGCAGGCTGGTGCCATGATGCCGCAACAGCGCGTGCGGGCTGTTCACGCTGCGCGCGTTCTGGTGTTGTGCGCAATGGTCTGTGGCCTCGGCGTGGCCCGTGCACAGGCCGATGAGGCGCGTGCCCGCAGAATAGTTTCGGGCACGTGTTTTGTCTGCCATGGCGCGGAGGGTGAGTCGTCCACCGAGGTGTTCCCGCGTCTGGCCGGACAGCATTGGGAGTACATCTCCAAGCAATTGGCCAATTTCAAATCGGGCAAGCGCAAGAGCACAGCGATGGCGGACATGGCCGCCAAGCTCACGCCTGACGAAATGGTCGCCCTCGGAAAGTACTTCGAGAAGTTCCAGCCCGCCGCGGAGCCAGTCAAGGATGCCGATCTGGCAGCGGTTGGGCGCTACGTCTACCTGCATGGCAACACCTACAGTGGTGTTCCGGCCTGCGCGGGCTGCCATGGGCCGGACGCCCGCGGGACGGCCGCACTGCCCCGGCTGGCAGGCCAGTTCGCGGTCTACACCGAGGCGCAGCTCAAGCAGTTCAGCACGCGCGAACGTAACAACGACAATGCGGTCATGCATGCCATCGTCAGCAAGATGACCGCCCTCGAAATGGCGGCGGTCGCGCAATACCTCAGCGGGCGCTGATGATCGGCTTGCGACCGCTGCTTGCAACGCTGGCCGTGTTGTTGCTGACGGCGGCGCCGGCACCGGCCCAGGAACCGGTTCCGATGCGGGCGCGCCAGGTCTCCGCAACCGGGTGGTATGTGGAGGGGCTCTCGGCGCTCGGTTCGGGCGCCAACCAGAATTTCATCTCCAACGCGGGTTTTGTGGTGACTTCCTCCGGCGTGGTGGTCATCGACGCGTTGGGTTCGCCCGCACTCGCGCGGCGTTTGCTTGAGGTGATCCGCACCGTCACGCCGTTGCCGGTAAGCCATGTGATCGTGAGCCATTACCACGCCGACCACATTTATGGTCTGCAGGTGTTCAAGGCTGCAGGGGCGCGGATAGTGGCGCACCGCGCCGCACGCGAATACCTGTTGTCCGACACCGCCCGTCAAAGGCTGGAAACGTCGCGCCTTGAACTGGCGCCGTGGGTCGACGCGCACACCCGGCTGGTGGAGGCTGACGAATGGCTGGACGGTGATCGTGAGCTCGTGGTGGGGGGCGTGCGGCTGCTGATCCGTCATCTCGGCCCGTCGCACACGCCGGAAGACCTCGTGGTGCTGGTGCCGCAGGACCGATTGCTGTTTGCAGGCGACCTGGTATTTCGTTCCCGTATCCCCTTTGTTGGTCAGGCCGACAGCCGCCGGTGGATCCGCTCGCTCGACGCCTTGCTGGCCATGGACGCCCACACCTTTGTACCCGGTCATGGTCCGGTTTCGACTGCGGCACGCGACGACATTGCGTTGACGCGCGACTATCTGGCCCATCTTCGCGCGGTAATGGGAACTGCGGCCCGCAATCTGGATCCATTCGAAGAGGCGTACGCGGCGGCGGACTGGAGCCGCTTCGAAAAATTGCCGCTGTTTCGCGTGGTCAACCGCATGAATGCCTACAACACCTACCTTCTGATGGAACAGGAGCGCCCATGAGACCCGCCGGGCCGCTCCCAAGGGCGAATTCCGCAATGCGCAGCATGGAGGATGCCTGATGACCGCCATCGATCCTGGCGAGGTCCTTTGTGGTGGACCGGGCCCGCAGTGCAGCCGGCGCCAATGGCTGGCTGCGGCGCTTGGCGCGGGATTGCCAACGGCGTGGGCGGCGCAGCCTGAGCTGCCGCAGGCCAGTGCCCTGGCGGACCATCTGGGCGCAGCCTTGCGGCGCAAGGAGCCGCTGCTGGTGATGGTCAATCTGCCCGGTTGTCCCTATTGCAAGCTGGTGCGCGAAAGCTACCTGGCACCGATGCACCGTGAGCAGGACTTGCAGGTGGTCCAGGTGGACATGCAGAGTACCCAGCCGCTGCGCGACTTCCGCGGGGCGACCGTGACGCACATGCGCCAGATCGAATCCTGGCATGTCAGGATTGCCCCCACCGTCCTGTTCTTCGGCCGTGACGGTGTCGAGGTGGCGCAGCGCCTGGTGGGTGGCTACCTGAGCGATTTCTACGGCGCCTACCTTGACCAGCGGCTCGAAACCGCGCGCAAGGCGACAGCCTCATAGGCGCTTACGGCTTGATGTAGGCGTAGTTTTCGCGGCTCTGCAGGCGCCCGATGCGCACCACGCCGGAAGGCGTAAACGTTGCATCGAAACTGAATTGTTCCTTTTTGAGCTTGCGACTGGCCAAGGTGATCTCGCACACTTTAAACGTGACGCCGCGCGATTTGAGCGCGCTCACAAGCGATCCGTAGTCCACGTTCTGGTCCTTGGCGTCCTTGGCTCCTTCAAACAGGAAGTCGACACCATTGGCATGCGTGACAACAACGATGCGGGTGTCGGGCGCCACATCGAGGTGGTTGCGGATGTTGCGCAGGCCTTTGGTGGCCTGGCTGGCAGCGTCGTCTATGTGGTAGACAACCTTGTCCTGGGCCCAGGCGCTGCCAGACAGCAGCAGGGCAAGTAGAAACATCCGGATGATCTGGACCATGGGTTTTCCCTCAAGTGGCAGTTGTGGCATTGGAGCATAGGCTGGCCTTGCGCGGGTGCCAAAGGTGGCCACATGCGTTCAACGCTGCAGCCATTTCATGGTCAGCGCGCTGCCCGCCACGATGCCCGCCACGGCGATCGTCGAGCCGAGCGCCAGCGTGGACAAGCCGGACAAGCCTTGTCCGATGGTGCAGCCGATGGCCGTTACGCCGCCGGCGCCCATCAAGACCGCCCCTGCCAGGTTCTGGCGCAAGTCCTGCAACGAGGCGAATCCCTCCCAACGAAAACGTCCGCTCAGCCGGGTCTCGATGCAGGCGCCGGCCACGATGCCCAGCACCGAGGCAATACCGAATGTCATGCGCAGCGACTTGTCCGTCCACAACATGAGCATCTCCAGGCTGTAGGCGATGGGCGCGACGAAGCTGAAGGATTCCAGCGTGCGCGTATTGGTTGCAAAGTACACGTTCTCCAGGGTCTCCGGGTTCTCTCCGAACCCCACATGGCCGGTGAGGTACCAGCCACCCGCCACCAGCGCGCCCAGGGCGAGCCCCGCGCCGATCTGCCCCGGCTCGGCGCGAAATCCGGAGTCCTTGAAGACGAACACCAGCATCCCCAGCGCCACCACGGCCATGGTCGCGCCCAGCGCGACGGGCGCCTGCAGCCCGGTCAGTTTGGCAACGATGGCAGCCAGACCCTGCTGTTGCAACCCGATTGCAGTGAGATCGATCGCCACCGGATCCAACCAGGTGACACGACCCAGCGCAAACAAGCCCTTGAGCGTCATGTACGAGGCAACGCCCAGAAACAGCAAAACGACCAGGGAACGAAGGCTGCCCCCGCCCAGCCGGATCAGGTTCTTGTTCGGGCAACCGCCCGCGATGGTCATGCCGATTCCGAACACGATGCCACCAACCAGCAGCGACAGCCAGGGTATCACCGGGCGTTGGTAGACCGACTTGGCCAGATCGATCTGGCCCAACAGGTGGAGCAGGCTGGTACCGACCATGGCAATCGCCACGGCCAATATCCATAGCCGCATGCGACCCCAGTGCTGCATGTTCACTACGTCGGACACGGCACCCATGATGCAGAAATTGCTGCGACTGGCCACGTATCCAAAGGCGAGCGCAAGCAGGAAGCCGCCAAGAATCACGGCGAGGGCGGGGTTGAGTCCGGTGGACATGGGTTGGGGCTCCAGCTGAAATATCGGGGCGTCGGGCGCGCGGATTGGCAAAAAAACGCGCCGGGAGTCATTTTCGGCGATGCCGATACCCAACCCCGGGGCGCACGGTGACGCCCGCGGGTAAACCCCGAGCGTGCGCACGTCAAAGTGCAATATATTCGTATATCCGAATATGATGACCTAACAAATGAATACGCACGCCACCGGTCGATTGGCGCGGGCTCCCGAAGGGTTTCTGGGTCCGGACGGCATACGCACAGCTTCTGCCCAAGCCCGCGCGGGCCGGCGCGACTTCATCCGCGGCGCATTTGCTGCGGCTGCGGCGGGCCTGGGGTCGGCGCCTGCGCTGGCGCAGGCAGACACGTCCAGTGCCGGTGACCCCAACATCCTGGAGTTGCCCGAGCACAGCCGCGGACTCGGGCGGGCGGTTGCCAGCGAAGGCTACGGAAAACCGTCGCGCTTTGAGTCCAACCTGCAACGCCGGCAAAGCCCGGGCCTGACCCAGACCGCCCAGGCCTCCGTGTCCTTTGCGCCGCTGCAGTCGATGTTCGGCATCGTGACGCCCAACGGGCTGCACTTCGAACGCCACCATCAGGGCTGGTGGGACATCGATCCCTCGAAGCACCGGCTGATGATCAACGGTTCGGCGCCAGGCATGCTGGCCAGACCCATGGTGTTCACCATGGACGAGCTGATGCGGCTTCCCCCGGTGTCGCGTTTTCACTTCATCGAGTGTGGCGCCAATACCGGCATGGAATGGGGCAATGTCGCCGTGCCCACCGCCCAGTACACACACGGGATGTTGTCGTGCAGCGAATTCACCGGCGTGCCGCTGCGCACGTTGCTGGAGATGGCCGGGGCGAATTTCAGGCAGGCGCGCTTTGTGCTCGCCGAAGGCGCGGATGGTTCCTCCATGACGCGCACCATTGCGCTCGAGCAGGTGCTGTCCGGTGAGGTGCTGGTGGCGTACGGACAGAATGGCGAGATGCTGCGGCCGGAGAACGGTTACCCATTGCGCCTTGTCGTGCCGGGCGTACAGGGCGTGAGCTGGGTGAAATACCTGCGCCGCATCGAACTGGGCGACAAGCCCTATGCCACCAAGGACGAAGCGATTCACTACATGGACCTGATGCCGGATGGCCGGCACCGGCAGTACACCAGCATCCAGGAGTGCAAGAGCGTGGTGACCACACCGTCCGGCGGCCAGGTCTTGCTGGACAAGGGCTTCTTCAACATCACCGGGCTGGCATGGTCGGGTCGCGGCAAGGTACGCCGAGTCGATGTCTCGGTCGACGGGGGACGCAACTGGCGCACTGCACGGCTGGAAACACCGGTGCTGTCCAAGTGCCTGACCCGCTTCAACCTCGATTGGGTCTGGGACGGCAAGCCCGCCATCATCCAGAGCCGGGCAATGGACGACACCGGGTATGTGCAGCCGAGCTACCGCCAGCTGCGCTCCGTGCGCGGCACCCGTTCGATCTACCACAACAACGCCGTCCAGTCGTGGCTTGTCGCCGAGAACGGAGAGGTGAAAAATGTCCAGGTGGCCTGAGCTTGCGCTGCTGCGCGTGGTGGTGATGGCGCTGGCGTCATGTCTAGGCGCTGCGCAGGCCCTTGCGGTGGACCGCTTTCCCGGTGTCGGGCGGGTGGCCACACCGGCGGAGGTGGTGGCCTGGGACATCGACGTCCGGCCGGACTTCAAGGGGCTGCCGGCTGGCTCCGGATCCGTCGCGAAGGGGCAGGATGTCTGGGAATCCAAGTGCGCCTCCTGCCACGGTGTGTTTGGCGAGTCCAACCAGGTCTTCGCACCCCTCGTCG
>JANNDB010000075.1:0-5195 GCA_031387285.1 Betaproteobacteria bacterium
CTGGCGCAAAGCATCCTGTTATGTCCGCACGCTGCGTACCTCGACGCAGTCCAGGCGGCGATGGAGCGCCTGCTGCCCGCCATGCCGCGGCGCGCCATCATTGCCGCTTCCCTGAACGGCCGCGGCGCCCTGGTGCACACGCGCAGCATGCAGGAAGCCTGTGCCTTGAGCAACACCGTGGCGCCGGAGCATCTGGAAGTCAGCAGCAAGGACCCGATGCAGTGGGAGCCGCTGCTGCGCCATGCCGGGGCGATTTTCCTGGGCGCCTATTCGAGCGAGAGCCTGGGTGACTATTGCGCCGGACCCAATCATGTATTGCCCACCGGGGCCACGGCGCGCTTTTCGAGCCCCTTGGGGGTCTACGACTTTCAGAAACGCAGCAGCCTGATCCATGTAAGTTCGGCCGGCGCGCAACGACTGGGTAGCGTTGCGGCGGAACTGGCGCGCGGGGAGGGCCTGTATGCCCATGCGCGCGCAGCAGAGATGAGGCTTGAATCATGAAGACCGCAATGACCTTTGCAAAGCCTGGCCGGCGCGCCGTCTGCGTGGCGATGGCGCTCGTGGCGCTGGCGGCGGCAGCCCTTCAACCAGCGTATGCCCTGAGCATCCGCGAGATGCGGGCGCTGGAAAAATCAGACCGAAAGTACGGTCCGAACTATGTGCAGTACTACCTGGTCGGGGCCATGGAAGGCGCACTGGAGGCCAGTTCGCAAAACCTGCGTGCAGGAGGCAAGGCGCTTGTCTGCCTGAATGGCCGGCGTTTGGAGCCCCGCATGGCGAAACAGCTGTTTGAGGGGGAATTGCGACGAAATGCCGGCGTCTACGAGGCCGATATGCCGGTGCAGCTGGTAATGTTCAACGCGCTGGCAACGGCCTATACCTGCTGACGGGCGACGACAATGCCCGATCAGGCAATACGCTCCATGGACGATCCTTCTCAAACCCTGGCCGATAGCGTGGTGCGCCCCGATGTACTGGCAATGGCCGCATACGCCGTGCAGGATTGCGCCGGCCTGCTGAAGCTGGACGCCATGGAGAACCCGCACCGGCTGCCGGCCGGACTGCAGGTGCAACTCGGCTTGCGTCTGGGGGCCGTCGCCTTGAACCGGTACCCGGCGAACGGTTTGCGTGAACTCGCCGATGCGCTGGCGCTGCACGCCGCCATTCCGGCGGGTTTCTCCATTGTGTTGGGCAATGGCTCCGATGAACTGATTGCCATGTTGTCGGTTGCCTGCGACCGTCCCGGTGCCAGCGTACTGGCGCCCGTGCCTGGTTTTGTGATGTATGGGGTAAGTGCCCGGCTCCAGGGCCTTCGCTTCATCGGCGTGCCGCTGCGCGATGACTTTGAACTCGACGAGGCAGCCATGCTGGCGGCTATGGCCGAGCACCGGCCGGCCATCGTCTATCTGGCTTACCCGAACAACCCGACGGCCAACCTGTGGGACGCCGCCGTAATGGAACGCATCATCGCCGCCGCGCCCGGTCTGGTCGTCATTGACGAGGCTTACCAGCCTTTCGCGGGGCGCAGCTTCATGGAGCGGATCGCGCGCTACAGCAACGTGTTGCTGATGCGCACCTTGAGCAAGTTCGGGCTGGCTGGGGTGCGTATCGGTTACCTGGTCGGGCCGCGCGCGCTCATGGCGCACATCAACAAGGTGCGCCCGCCCTACAACATCAGCGTACTGAACGCCCAGTGTGCGCTGTTCGCGCTGGAGCACGCCGACGTGTTTGCGGAGCAGGCGCGCGACATCGTTGTGCAGCGCGGGCAACTGCTTGCCGCCCTGCGGGCCGTGGACGCGCTGCAGGTTTATCCCAGTGACGCCAACATGCTGCTGGTTCGCATACTATCGGGCGACACGCAGGCAGCAGATCGTGTGCACCAGGGCATGAAAAAGCGCGGCGTGCTGGTGAAGAACATGTCCGCGACTGACCCGTTGTTGCGCAATTGCCTGAGGCTCACGGTCGGGACGGCGGACGAAAACCATGCCATGCTGGCGGCATTGAAAGCATCCCTATGAGTACACAGCAAGCGTTGGGGGTGGCCCCGCGCGTCGCGGCCGTATCACGCAATACATCGGAAACGCGGATCTCCGTGCGTATCAATCTGGATGGCACCGGGCAGGCGAGCCTGCGCACGGGAATTGGTTTCTTTGACCACATGCTCGACCAGATTGCGCGCCACGGCATGATTGACCTGGACGTCGCCGCCGATGGTGATCTGCACATCGATGGGCACCACACCGTCGAGGACGTGGGTATTGCGCTGGGCCAGGCCATGCGTGAAGCGGTAGGCGACAAGCGCGGCCTGCGTCGTTATGGCCATGCCTACGTTCCGCTGGACGAAGCCTTGAGTCGGGTGGTGATCGATTTCTCCGGCCGTCCCGGGCTTTTCATGCAGGTGCCGTTCAAGAGCGGGATGATCGGCACGTTCGACAGCCAGCTCGCCCATGAGTTTTTTCAGGGTTTTGCCAATCACGCGCTGGTAACCCTGCATATCGACAACCTGCGTGGCGACAACGCCCACCACCAGGCCGAGACCGTTTTCAAGGCCTTTGCGCGGGCATTACGCATGGCGGTGGAGCACGACCCGCGCGCGGCGGGCGTGGTTCCTTCGACGAAAGGTTCGTTGTAGGCAATGGCCAAACGCAGCGTGGTGGTGGTGGACTACGGCATGGGCAACCTGCGCTCGGTCGCCAATGCCGTGCAGGTGGCGGCGCAGGGTACGGATTTCGAGGTATGCATCTCATCCGTACCTGAAGCGGTGCGCGCTGCGGAACGCGTCGTGTTGCCGGGTCAGGGGGCGATGCCCGACTGCATGCGGGAATTGCAGCAGTCTGGCCTGCGTCAGTCGGTGCTGGAGGCCGCGCACAGCAAACCACTGTTTGGCGTGTGTGTGGGCATGCAAATGCTGCTCGACCACAGCGATGAAGGCCGCAAGGATGACGGTGGGCGTGGTACGCCGGGCCTGGGCCTGATCGCGGGTGAGGTGCGGCGATTCGAACTCGCTGGCCGGCGCCAGCCGGACGGAAGCCGCTACAAGGTGCCGCAGATGGGCTGGAATCAGGTTTTCCAGTCACCCGGGGCGGCCGCTCCCCATTCCTTGTGGGCAGGTGTGCCCGAGGCCAGTTACTTCTATTTCGTGCACAGCTTTTACGCCAAACCGTCAGATGCGCGCCACACCGTCGGAGAAGCCGACTATGGAGGCCGCTTCACGGCAGCAATTGCGCGCGATAATATTTTTGCCACCCAATTCCATCCTGAAAAAAGTGCCCTCCACGGCCTTGCGCTGTATCGCAATTTCCTTGGCTGGAATCCCTGATTCCGAAATGCCTGCGCTGCATCATGCTTCTCATTCCCGCAATTGACCTGAAAGACGGCCAGTGCGTTCGCCTCAAGCAAGGCGACATGGACCAATCCACTGTCTTTGGTGATGACCCTGCGGTGATGGCGCGTACGTGGGTCGACAAGGGTGCGCGGCGTCTGCACCTGGTGGACCTGAACGGCGCATTCGCAGGTCACCCGAAGAACGAAATGGCGATCCGCAAGATTCTCAAGAGTGTCGGCAGCGAGGTGGACGTCCAGCTTGGCGGCGGCATCCGCGATCTGGACACGATAGAACGCTATCTGGACGCCGGGCTGCGCTACGTCATCATTGGCACGGCGGCAGTGAAGAACCCGGGGTTCCTGCAGGACGCCTGCACGGCTTTTGGCGGTCACATCATCGTCGGACTCGACGCCCGCGACGGCAAGGTGGCCACCGATGGCTGGAGCAAACTCACGCGCCACGACGTCATCGACCTGGGCAAGAAGTTTGAGGACTATGGTGTCGAGGCCATCATCTATACCGACATCGGACGCGACGGCATGCTGGCAGGCGTGAACGTCGAGGCCACCGTCAAGCTGGCCCAGGCGCTGAAGATTCCTGTGATCGCCTCTGGCGGCCTGGGCGGAATTGCCGACATCGAGGCGTTGTGCGAGGTGGAGAGTGAAGGCGTCGAAGGTGTCATCTGCGGCCGCGCCATCTACTCCGGTGCGCTGGACTTTGCGGCGGCTCAGGCGCGCGCCGACGAACTCAACGGCTGACCGCCAGCGGACCGCGCTGGCCGCCCAGCGTACCGGCAGTGGGCCGACATCCAATCATGCTTGCCAAAAGAATCGTCCCCTGCCTCGATGTGACCGGTGGACGGGTTGTCAAGGGCGTCAATTTTGTCGCCCTGCGCGACGCCGGCGACCCGGTCGAGATTGCCGCCCGGTATAACGAGCAGGGGGCGGACGAGCTCACTTTTCTGGACATCACGGCGACCAGCGACCAGCGCGGGCTTATCCTTCCCATCATCGAGGCGGTGGCGCGTCAGGTGTTCATACCGCTCACGGTTGGCGGCGGTGTGCGCAGCGTAGACGATGTGCGTCTGCTGCTCAATGCCGGGGCAGACAAGACCAGCTTCAATTCAGCCGCAATTGCCAACCCGCAGGTCATTGATGACGCGTCGGGGCGGTACGGCGCGCAGTGCATCGTGGTTGCCATCGACGCCAAGCGCCGCGACGCCATCCAGCAGCAGCGACTCGATGCCGACGGTATTCCTGTGGGACCAGGCTGGGATGTCTACAGCCATGGCGGACGTGAGAACACCAGGCTGGACGCCTTGCGCTGGGCGAAGGAAATGGCGCGCCGCGGCGCCGGGGAAATCCTGCTCACCAGCATGGACCGGGACGGTACCAAGGCCGGGTTCGACCTGGAACTCACCCGTGCCGTCACTGACTTACTCGATATTCCCGTGATTGCATCGGGTGGCGTTGGCACGCTGGAACACCTCGCCGATGGCATCCTGGTCGGAGGCGCCGACGCAGTGTTGGCGGCGAGCATCTTTCATTACGGCGAATTCACCGTGCGCCAGGCCAAACAGTGTCTTGCCGACCGCGGAATCCCGGTGCGCTTCTGATGAAGCAATCCGGCGCGCCCGGCGCGGTGATGGCCGACAATAGCGGCATGAACTGGTTGGATGAAGTCAAATGGGATGCTGCGGGCCTGGTTCCGGCCATTGCGCAGGAAGCCGCGTCAGGCGACGTGCTGATGTTCGCCTGGATGAACCGCGAGGCGCTGGAAAAAACCGTGGAACTCGGCCGCGCAGTGTATTTCAGCCGCTCGCGTCAGGCCCTTTGGTACAAGGGGGAGTCGTCAGGCCACACCCAGACCG
>JANNDB010000480.1:0-3632 GCA_031387285.1 Betaproteobacteria bacterium
CCGAAATTGCCTTCTCCCCGGGCTTTCGCTGGGGCACCACACTGCTGCCCGGGCAGGTGATCACGCGAGAGTGGTTGATGGACATGACCGCCATCACCTATCCGTATACAACGCTCACCACCATGACAGGTGAAACCATCAAGACCATTCTGGAAGACATCGCCGACAACCTGTTCAACCCCGATCCCTATTACCAGCAAGGCGGTGACATGGTGCGGGTGGGCGGCCTGCAGTACCGATGCCGTCCGCAGGAAGCCATGGGTCAACGCATCGACGAAATGCGCCTGGCCGGCAAGCCCTTGGACGCCGGCCGCACTTACAAGGTGGCAGGCTGGGCGCCGGTGGCGGAAGAGGCGCGCAGCACAGGCGGCAAGCCGATCTGGGATTTGGTCGAACCCTGGCTGAAGTCCAAAGGCACCGTGTCCACGCGCCGGCCGAACCTTCCCGCCGTGGCAGGAATGCAGGGCAACCCCGGCGCAATCTGAAACACGCCATCCGTGCCGCAGTGGCCGGGCAGGGATAATCGGGTCCGCCCCCGAGACACCCGCAGGAGTTGACTTGATCTCATTTTTCCGGCGTGCCCTGCCCACGTTGCTGATGGTTTGTCTGGTCGTGCTGCCAGGCATGGTGCAGGCACAGTCCACCCAGGCTGATGCCGACGCCACGCGCGAAGTCCAACTTGGCGCCGAGGCGTTTTCCCGCTCCGACCCGGTTCCGGCGTGGGTGCAGCGCCGGGCGATTCCTGCCACCCTGCTGCGCAACCCCATCGTCATCCGTCTGGCAGATACCCAGTTTCGCGCCAGCGCAGCGCATGAGGTCTATGTCGAGCGTGCGATCCAGGTCAATGACAGTGCTGCGCTGGCACGCATCGGCCAGTACCCCATCCACTTTGTGCCCCAGTACCAGAAGGTGCGCCTGCATGCGGTGTCGATCCTGCGCGGCAACGCGGTGCTGGAGCGCACGGCCTCGGCCAACATCCGCTTCCTGCAGCGCGAGATGGGACTGGAGTCGGGTGTCTACAGTGGCAACGTCACGGCGTCGTTGTTGATCGAGGACGTGCGGGTGGGCGACACCCTGCATATAGCCTATAGCGTGGACGGTGCCAATCCGGTGTTCGGACCGGTGTTTTTTGACGCTGCCAGCTGGGACGGCAGTGAACCAGTGGAGTTGCGCCGCGTGACCATGGTGCACCCGGAGAACCGTGACATCCAGTGGCGCACCATAGGGGATTTCCGCGGCAGCGTTCCGCGCCCCGACGTCAGCACCCAGCAGGGTATGCGCGTACTGCGTTTCGAGGAGCGCAACCTGCCTGGCATCGACGGTGAACCGAACACACCGGACAACTTCGTCGCATGGCGTTACCTGCAGTTCTCCGAATACAAGGACTGGGGCCAGGTGGCGCGCTGGGCGCAGACGCTGTTCCCGGCCAACCCGGCCTTGCCGGCCGAGGCGCTCTCGCTGCTGCAGCGCCTTCGGGCCTTGCCGACGGAAGAGGACCGCGTGCTGGGCGCCTTGCAATGGGTGCAGGGCGAGATCCGCTATTTCTCGGTGTCGCTGGGCGAAAGCTCGCACCGCCCGCATGATCCGGCCTGGGTGGTGCAACGACGGTATGGTGACTGCAAGGACAAGACCTACCTGCTGGTCAGTCTGTTGCGCGAACTGGGTATAGACGCGCAGCCCATGCTGGTATCGCTGCAGTCGCGCCGTATGCCGGCAAAACTGTTGCCGTCACCGGAGGTGTTTGACCACGCCATTGTGCGGGTGCGGCTGCAGGGCAAGAGTTACTACCTTGACGGCACGCGAGCGGCGCAGAGCGCGGGGCGGCTGGATACGATCGGCCTGGCGCTGGACCGCGCCTGGGCCCTGGTGGTGGCACCCGAAACGACGGCGCTGCTGGAACTGGTTTCGGCGTCGAGCGCGGCGCTCTCGACCACCGACCTCACGGAGCGCATCGTGATGGCCAAGCTCGCCCCGGAAGGCACCCTGGAGTTCCGGCAAACCTGGCGCGGCTCCACGGCGGAAGGATGGCGTCTGGCGTGGTCGCGCTGGACGCCGGAGCAACGTCGCAAGGTCGTGCTGGGATGGTACGAGCGACGTTATCCGGGCATCGTGGCGGCAGGCGAACCAGGCGCCACGGATGACGTGGCGGGTAACACCTTCACATTGCAGGCGAGCTTCAACGTGCCCAAGATGGCGCAGAACTACAGCGGTGACTGGGCCGTGCGTTTTTCGCCCGCAGTCCTGCATGGTCTGTTCAACCTTCCCACCAACGTGCAGCGCAACTTTCCGCTGGAGAGCATGCCGTTCCCCTACCAGGGGCGCTATTCGCTGGTCGTTCAATGGCCGGCGAGTGTCAGCGTGGTGTCCGATCCCAGTACGCGCCGGGTGAGTGGGGCCGGGTTCGAGGCGGAGGTCAGCCGCAGCTTTCGCGGCGCGCGTTTCGAGTACGGGTTGCAGATCAGCTCCACCGCCGGCGAGACCGCCGCGAAGGACGTAGCCCGCTTCATGGAAGACGTGAAGCGCCTGGACGACAGCGTGTCGGGCGTGGCCGTAGTGGAGCGCAAGGCCATCAAGGACAGCGGTTTTCTGGGTCTGGGCGCGGACACGGTACAGAGCACGATGCGCAAGCGTATGGAGGACACCATCGCCCGCACCTCGGCCACCATTGGCGCCGGGCGCGTCAGGGGTGAAGACCTGGCCGAGGTCTTTTGTACGCGCGCCGAATCGCTCGCTGACCTGGGGCGCGGCACTGACGGACTTGCGGATGCAAATGAAGCCGTCAAGCTGGCGCCGGGTTATCCGCGCGCCCTGATGTGCCGCGGCAACCTGTATTTCAATACCGGCGACTTCAACCGGGCCATCGCCGACTACAGCAAGGCGCTGGGCCTGGGACACGCGCCGGGCGAGGTGTATTACCACCGTGCACTGGCGCGCTTTTTTGCCGACCAACTGCCACGCGCGGCAGAAGACTTCGCGTCGGCTGGCGAAGATGACCCGCGCAACCTCTATCTGCGCTTGTGGCAGCTGTGGACGCTGCAGCGTCTGGGACAGGCCGTACCTGCAGAGCTTGGTGCACTGGCGAGGCGCGACCCGCGCGGTGCCTGGCCCCGGCCGGCGCTTGCGCTGCTGGTAGGGGCGCTCAAGGTGGACGACGTGCTCGACATCGTGCAGAAGATGCAGGGTGACGAACGCGAACTGAACTTTACCGAAGCGCTGTTTTATATAGGCCAGTGGCATCTCGTGCACGGCCGCACGGGCATGGCGCGCGAGTCATTCGAGGCGGCACGCTCCAAGGGCATCACCATGTTCGTCGAGCATGTGGCGGCCGGCTTTGAGCTTGCGCGCCTGCCCAAGCCCTGACACAGCGCCAACTCAGGGCGGCGTGGGCCCGGTCCGCTCCACGATCATCGCGTAGTGCTCGGTGCGCCGGTGCAGTGCCATGTTGAAGGTCGTCTCGCGGTAGGAACGCGCCAAGTCGAGGTTACAGCGTGCGACGATCACTTCGTCCCCGGCGCTGTGCGCGCGTGCCACGATCTCGCCGGTCGGGGCGATGATGCAAGTGCCGCCGATCAGCGAGCAATTCTCCTCCATGCCGGCCTTCGCGGTGCCCACGACCCAGGTCGAGTTCTGAT
>JANNDB010000124.1:0-3287 GCA_031387285.1 Betaproteobacteria bacterium
ATCAAACTCAATGCCGGGCTGGTCTTCTTGTCCGACTCGCGCACCAACGCCGGCCTGGACCAGATCAGCACGTTTCGCAAGATGATCGTCTACGAACGTCCGGACGACCGCTTCATGGTGCTGCTCTCTGCCGGCAACCTGAGCATCTCGCAGTCGGTGCGCGAAATCCTGCAGATCGAGCAACTGAAGGAGCGCGTGGACAGCGAGCCCATCACGATCTGGAACGCCAGGAGCATGTTCGACGCGGCGCGCGTGCTCGGTTCGGCGATCCGCCACGTGCATGAACGCGACGCCGAGGCGCTCAAGCAGTCCGGCGTGGACTTCAACGTCTCGCTGATCTTCGGCGGGCAGATCAAGGGCGAGGGCATGCGCCTGTTCCAGGTGTATTCGGCGGGCAACTTCATCGAGGCCACACCGGAGACGCCGTACTTCCAGGTTGGGGAGTCGAAATACGGCAAGCCGGTGCTGGACCGGGTCATCACACCTGAAACGCCACTGGACGAAGCCGCCAAATGCGCGCTGGTGTCGATGGATTCCACGCTCAAATCGAATCTGTCGGTGGGCCTGCCGCTGGACCTCGTGGTCTACGAGGTCAACACCTTCCAGACCGACAAGGTGGTCTGCGTCGACTCCGACAACCCCTACTTCAAGATGATGCACGACAACTGGGGCAAGAAGCTGCGCGAGGTGTTCGACAGCATCGAAGACCCGATGTGGAAAGGCGAGCAGACCAACGTGCCCTTGATGGTCGAAGGGCAGCGCAGCAAGCCTCTGCGCAAGATCACCACGCCGCAAGAAAAACTGATCTGATGGCGCTGCTGGTTTTCTCGCACGCCAACAGCTTCGGCGCCAGCACTTACCGCGTACTCTTCAAGCAGCTGCGCGCACGCGGCTTCAAGGTGCGCGCGGTGGACCAGTTCGGCACGCGCGACGACAGCAACGGTGAACGCGTCCTCGTGTTTGACCGGGACGTCGAAACCACGATCTACAACACCCTTCCCGACAACCTGGACCGCGTGTTGCGCCGCCATCCGTTGCGCTGCCCGGTGGCCTTCATCGGTGGCCTGCATTCGCGCGAGATGCAGCAGGTCGGCATGGCGATGACGCAACGGCTGACGCGCGGACGCATCACCATGCTCGACGGCAGCCACCTGTTCCCGATGGAGAAACCCGTCGCGACCGCAGCGGCAATCGAGGCCGCCTGGCTGAACATGCAGGCGCTGGGCACCCAGCCGCCAGCCGCTACCTGATCTTCAACGCACGAATGCGACGCCGTCGCCGGCCAGGCAACCGGCTGCCCCGGCCTCAGGCGACCCGCTCGACCTGCGGCACGCGCCACCGGCGCTCGCGCACTTCCATGCGCGGCAGGTAGGCGCGCAGCGACAGCCGGATGAGGCCGGCGGCAGCCGGGAGCCAGTTGGCTGCCAGCGACCCTACAGGCGCCTGGCGCTGGATCAGGATGTCGGTGCTTCCATCGGCATTCTTCACCAGGCCGGGCGTGCGGTCGCCTACCGAGAAGCGGTTGATGGGGTTCTCCACCAGGAAGAAGCGGCCATCGGGCTCGGCCTGGTACATGGTCAGCGACCAGAAGGCGTCGGCCGGTATGCCACCGGGCGGAATGCGGAAGCGGTATGAGCGCGTACCCGTCAACACCTCCCCTGCGCCATCCTTGGTGGCCTGGAAATACATCGCCTCTTCCTCGCCCAGCGCGGCCAGGCCCCCCAGCGCGACCGAGGCGCGCAAACGGTCATCGGTGCCGAAATTTCCCACGCCTCTGGGCTGGTAACCCCAGCCGTTCACTTCAAGATCGCGAAACAGAAAGGTGCTGCGCAGCGCGACCAGTCCCGTGGGAAGGTAGTCCTTCCAGCGGGTGAGCACAGCCGGTGCGGCATCGCCCTGGCCCGCACCAATGCCCACCGCGGCAAAGCGCCTGGCGCGCGCGGTATGGCCCAGCCCACCTGGCGACCGCACCAGCATGTCATTGACAACGTCGAGAAAATTGGCCGGGTCTTCCACACTTTTCGCGGCAACGGTGAAAGGCCTCGGCCTGGCGCCGGCATCCACCTGGCGCACCGTGATCTGCTGCTGCAGGGCCTTGGCCGCTTCCAGATCGCCGGGGCCCTCGACCACGACGCGGCCCAACATCCAGACATCGTTGGTCGAGGAGCGCAAAACGGTCACGCCGCCCGGCGCCGTGCCGCTCCATTGCGGGCCCACCACCCAGAACCTGCCGCCCTGCCCCCGTGTTGCGCGCGTGCCAATATAGGCGAAGTTGTCGGTGAATGCGTCCATGAACGCGATCGAGAAATAGCGCTTCGTGTCCGTCGGCGAGAACACCTCGACGGGCCCGCCAGAGAGTTCGAGGGACGACGAAGAATAGATCGTGTCGTTGTTGGGCGCCGTGATGGCGCGGGCGGTGTGGTCCAGCAGGCGGGCGACATGGCCCACCTGGTTGAGCCGGCCACCCAGGGGCCCGGCGCGGACCTGCGCCGTGCGCGCAAATTCATAGAGGCCGAAGCCGTAAAAAAACCCTGCCTCGTAGAGGCCGCTTTCGGCAGTGCCGGGCGTGGCGCTGCCGATGCCAATGCCGTTGCCGGTTGAACAGCCGGTAGCCACCAGGGTCGACACGCCTGCCAATCCACCCAATATCCCGCGACGGTGCATGCTTGTACTCCAGCTGAATTGGCACAGATCATAGGGGCACCCCAGGCGGCGGCCCATGAAACAATCGGCCATGGACCTGACTGACTTGCAACATCTGGCGTCGACCACGCTGGCACACTACGACCGCAACGCCCGCGCGTTCTGGGACGGCACGCGGGACCATGATGTAAACCAGAACATCGAGGCCCTGCTGCGATACATCGAGGTCGAACCACCTTTCGAGTTGCTCGATTTTGGCTGCGGCCCGGGTCGAGACCTGATGCGCTTCAAGGCGTTGGGGCACCGCGTGACGGGGCTGGACGGCTCGGCAGAACTGGCAGCGCTTGCGCGTGCCCATAGTGCATGTGTGGTGCTGGAGCAGAACTTCCTGGCACTCGACCTGCCAGCGGCGCGCTTCGACGGCGTGTTCGCCAATGCCTCCCTGTTCCATGTGCCGGTCCAAGTCTTGCCGCGGGTGCTCGGTCAACTGCGCGAGGCGCTCAAACCCGGCGGGGTATTGTTCAGTTCCAACCCACGTGGCGATGGCCGGGCGGGCTGGAATGGCGGGCGTTATGGCGTCTACCATGACTGGGAAGGCTGGCAGCGCCAGATGCAGGGCGCCGGTTTTGTGGCATTGACCCACT
>JANNDB010000125.1:0-3631 GCA_031387285.1 Betaproteobacteria bacterium
ATTCCGTGTCGGAGCGCGCTTCGGAGCTGGTGGTGAATGCCATGGGTTTTCTGGGTGTGCCGTACAGGCGCGGCGGCAATTCGGTCGAAACCGGTTTTGATTGCAGTGGCTTCGTTCGTGCCATGTACCAGCAGACCGTCGGGCTGCTGTTGCCACGAAGTGCCGACCAGCAGGCGGCAGCCACCCAGACCATCGAGAAAAGTGATCTCAAGCCGGGGGACCTGGTGTTCTTCAACACCATGCGCCGGGCCTTCAGCCATGTTGGCATCTATATAGGTGACAACAAATTCATCCATTCACCCAAGCCTGGAGCCGAGGTGCGGGTGGAGGACATGCGCACCGGCTACTGGCAAACCCGGTTTAACGGCGCGCGTCGCGTGGAGCAGGCGCAAGGCGGATAGCAGACAGTACGGTCAGACCGGTGCCTTGGGCGCGGCGCGACGCAGATAGCGGGCGGCGCGGACCACGCCTGCAATTGCCCGTACAACGATCTCCGGCTGGTCCATGTGCACGTTATGTGTCGCATCATCACAAACCTTGAGCTTGCCCAGCCGTGACATTTTCGCCAGGTCGCGTTGACTGGCCTCCCAAACTTTCCTGATTCCGTCCGGCCAGCGTGCCACGGACTTGCGTTGCGTCAGGACAATCAGCGGCACCGGCGGAAACGGTCCGGCGCGACGGGTCTGCTTCAGCGTCAGAGGCGCTGCCTTCAATTCGGCACGCGCCGCGGGTGACATGCCGCGCAACACCAGCTCCGGCGGGTCATAGATCAGTCTGGGTACGCCCAGCTGCCGGCAGCGCTGCGTGAATTCCGAGTGCCGTGCATCCACCAGGACGACACCGGCGACTTCATCGGGGTAGGTCTTGGCAAACAACTTCATGTAGGTGCCGCCCAATGAATGGCCAACAAGTACATACGGTGGCGCTATGCCCAGAGCCTGCAAAAGCGCTCTCAACTCATGGACTATCTGCAGCCCGTCCCGGCTCTGGGTGGATGCTTCGCTCTGGCCATACCCGGCCCGGTCATAGGCCACGCAGCGTGTGATGGCGCTGACCACGGAAAAGACAGAGCCCCAGCTTCGCTTGTCATGTCCCAGCCCCGCCTCCAGGACGACGGTTGGACCGCCATAACCCGCAGTAACGACGGAACGGACACCGTCCCCGGTCTCGCAAAACCGGGCGGGCGGCATGGGTTCGACCGCCGTCTGCCTGGAACCGATCAGTCGCTGCAAAAGGCTTCGCGGGCGCTTTTTCAAGCTTGGCGCTTTTGGCGCGCGAGGCCGGCCAAGCGATTTTCTGGCCGCGTCGGCGCTGTCCGTAGTATCCGCACGAAAGCCGCTCGCCTTATCGGCCATGGTGAATTCAATCGTCATCTGTGTTGTTGCCAGTCCCAGTCGTGGCGCATTATCGATGAGCGAACTCAATTGCGATTACGGCGGAATTCAACGGCCAGCTTGATCCAGCCAGTGCTTCCTTTTGCCAGTCGTAGCGGCTGGCCGCGACTTGAGTCGCATTCGCCAGCACCTTCTGCGGCGCCGTGTCTGTGGTTTCGCTCACCATCGCCTGCACTCAAGTGTGTCGATTTGTATTACACAAGTCCGCGCAGCGATACAGAAAATTCACCTAAGTATTTGATTTAATTGGATTTAAAATAATTGGCACACTAAATGCTTTAATTCCTGCGGTACCGCTTCCCTGTCCTTAATCAACAACTCTGGAGAAATTCATCATGCTGAAGTTACTGTCCAAATTCTTTGTCGGTGTGGCCCTCATGGCCTCCATGTCCTGGGCCTCGGCCGGGTTCGTGGTCACGTCATTCTGTGATGTGGGCTTCTTGCCAGTCCAAGGTAGCGGCGGATGCAATTTGCTGAACACCTGGGGAGATGGCTCGGGTGTCCATTCGGCGACCCTGACTGTCAACCACGTGATTCTCGATGCGCCGGGTGGTGCTAACTACAACCTGAACGGCAATTTCATTTCGTTCAACTTGAGTGATTATCCAACTGAAGTACCCGAGAACTTTGACGTGACCTCGTTGCTCCAGGCTGGTGGCTTGGGGGACCAGTTCTTTGGCGTCAACATCAGCGACTTCGATGGCTTCTTCAACGATGGTGCCAGCTTCAATGCCCAGCTGACGGTCACGGTCCCTGAGCCGGGCTCCATGGTGCTGGTCGGCTTGGCACTGGTCGGCCTGGGATTCGTCCGCCGCCAGCGCGCCAAGTAATTCAGCGCCACGCGCAGAACGGAAACCCCCGCCTCGGCGGGGGTTTTTTCTTTGCATCCCGGCCCACCCTCAATCCAGTTTGATACCCAGATCGACCGCCAGTTTGATCCACACCGGCACGTCCTTTTCCCAGTCGCGGCGGGTTTCCTCCAGGTTTTTCGGCATGTTCGGGATGGCAAAGGTTTCGCGCAATTTAACTGCGCGCTCGGCCTTGGCGCCTTCCACCACCACGCGTGACAGCGCCTGCAACACCGCTTGCGGGGTACCCGCCGGGGCCATGAGCGGCAAGCCGCCCTCCAGCGCCACCAACCGCCCTGAAACGCCCTGCTCGACCAGTGTCGGGATGTCGGGCAGTTTGGGACAACGGTAAGAACCCGTGACGCCTATGGCGCGAACACCACGGGTCTGTACCGTGGCAAACGCCTGGTAACTGCCGATGGCGATCTGCAGTTGCCCGGACGCCACATCGACCCACATGGGCGCCTCGCCCCGGTAATGCACCGAGACGATCTGCGTGCCATGGGTACGGTTGGTCTGGTCGGCGACCATATGCGGATAGGAC
This sequence comes from Betaproteobacteria bacterium, assembly GCA_031387285.1. Lineage (GTDB taxonomy): Bacteria > Pseudomonadota > Gammaproteobacteria > Burkholderiales > Burkholderiaceae_C > CAISIP01. Next base: position 2,787 of record JANNDB010000125.1, read on the forward strand.
CCTGGTGCATAGGTCCCCATCGATGCCTGATTCTTCTTGGCGTATTCGATGAACTCCTGCATGCTGCGCACCCCGAGCTTTTCCGGAACCCCTACGACCAGGGGACCGGACGGAAACAGCGCGATGGGCGTGAGATCCTTGTCCAGGTTGTAGGGCAATTTGCTGTAGAGCACGCGGTTTTGCCAGACCGTGCCGGAGGTCGTCATCAGGAGCGTGTAGCCATCGGCGGGTGACTTGGCCACCGCGTCAATGCCGATGATGGCGCCGGCGCCGGGTTTGTTGTCCACAACAGCGGACACGCCGAACTTGGCTGTCAGCTGCTCGGCATACAGCCGCGCGTAGGCATCGGTGAGCCCGCCTGGCGGAAACGCCACCACGATGCGGATCGGCTTGGAGGGCCAACTGGACGACTGCGCCAGCGCCACCGGCGACAGGGCACCCATGGCCGCAGTGGCGGCACCGTGCAGCAGTACACGACGGCGGGCTGTATTGATCGATTCCATCCTTGGTTCCTTCCTGTTTGACCCAGGTCGCAGTCCAGGCCTTAACGCCGTGCCGGCGGCACATCCGTGCAGCTGCCATGCGCAATCTCGGCCGCCATGCCAATACTCTCGCCCAGTGTCGGATGCGGGTGGATGGTCTTGCCGATGTCCACCGCATCGGCGCCCATTTCGATGGCCAGCGCTACCTCGCCGATCATGTCACCGGCATGGGTACCCACCATGCCGCCCCCCAGTATCTTGCCGTGGCCATGCGCCTCGGCCGAGTCGTCAATCACCAGCTTGGTGACCCATTCGTCCCGGACGTTGGCGATGGCACGCCCCGAGGCCGTCCAGGGGAACAGG
>JANNDB010000137.1:0-3287 GCA_031387285.1 Betaproteobacteria bacterium
CAGGCAGGGTCTGGATGCACAGACCGCCAACATGAAACAGGGGCAGCACGGTCAATACGCGGTCGGATGGCTCAATTTGCTGTGCGCGCCGGGCAATGGCGCAGTTCCAGGCTACGGCCGACTGGGTGTGCACGGCCCCCTTCGGGCGCCCGGTGGTGCCGGAGGTGTAGACCAGCAACAGGGCAGCATCGGGATTCCCGGGTTCGGCTGGCGTGGCCAGTGAGCCGTTCGCACAAAGGAGTTCGACGGCCATGACAAGGCCGCAATCGCCAGCCTGGCAAAGGTCCCGGGCATGGGCAAGGTGGGCGGCGTCGGACAGCAGCAGGCGGGGCTGCGCATCCTGCAGGATGGACAGGTGCTCGGCCCGGGCCAGCCGGTAGTTCAGCGGCAGCAGGATGGCGCCCAGGCGCGCCAGCGCCACCAGCAGAACCAGCATGGCGGGGTTGTTCAGACCCAGCCAGGCGACGCGGTCACCGGGCCGGACACCTTTTGCACTCAAGACTTGGCAGGCTTCGTCGGCTCGCTGCCATAGCTGTGCATAGGTGACGGTTTCGTCCTCCGCGCGCACGGCCACGGCGGCCGGCGTTTCCAGCGCATGGAAGCGCAAGGCTGCCGTGATGCTGACAGGCGCTGCAGTGGGGCGCATCGGCCAGACCCGGGCCTTCAGTTGCCTGCCCTACAAGGCATCGGGCTCGTCGCGCTCGCCCGCTTCATACAGACACTCGCGCCCCAAACGGTCAATACACAACTCGGCCGTCCAGGGCAGCATCAGCGAGCCACAGCGCGAGTCACGGTACATGCGCTCCAGCGCCAGTGACTTCAGCATGGCCTGGCCGCCACAGGTGCGCACTGCCAGACGGCAGATCTCGTTGGCGTTCTCCATGATGGTGTAGTGCGCCGCGTACAGGCCGAGCCGGATTTCCTTGCTCGGGTCGACCCGCGCGGCACGCGCGTTTTGCAGGAAGATGGAGCGGGTCTGCTCCAGCCTGATCTTCATCTCCGCCACGGCCACCTGTTTGGTCGGGTACATGCGCCGCTTGACCGGAGGCGTTCCCGGCACCTCGCCGCGCAGGTATTGCACGGTGAAATCGTACGCCGCCTGGGCGATGCCCATATAGGTGGGCGACAGCGTGGCGAACATGTGGGGCCAGCGGGTTGCCGCCTGCGCGTACAGACCTTCGGGCATCAGACGCTCGGACTCGGGGACGAACACATCCTGGAAGATCAGGTTGCGCGACACCGTGCCGCGCATGCCCAGCGGATCCCAGTCGCCCACCACCGAAACGCCCGCCAGCGTGCGGTCCACCGCCAGATACAGGGAATCGCGCTGCGTGGCGCCGGGCTTGTCCAGCGTGCACAGGATGCCGTAGTAATCAGCGGCGCCCGCCAGCGAGGCAAATATCTTCTTGCCGTTGATGAGGTAACCTCCCTCCACCTTGCGCGCCAGCGTGCCGAACGGTGCCTTGCCGGCCGCTGCGGCCCCGCCTTCCGAAAACGGCTGTGAATACACCTTGCCGCCTTGCACGATGCGCTGATAGTGCATGGCGCGGTGCGCTTCGTGGTTGGCCCGCTGCTGCGCGGTCATTTCCAGGTCGTCGGCGATGAAGCCGGTCCACATGGTCGAGCTCACGTGCATGTTGAGCGTGAGCGCGGTGGCGCCGCAGTGGCGGCCGATCTCGGCCGCAGTCATCACATAGGTGGCAAAATCCGCGCCCCAGCCGCCATAGGCTTCGGGCACACAGATGCGCAGCAGGCCGGCTGTGCGCATGTCGGCATAGTTCTCGAACGGAAAGACTGCGTCGCGGTCGATCTGCGCGGCGCGCGGTGCGAAGCGGCTGCGGCCAAGCTCGGCCGCTATCCCGAGCAACTCTTTTTGTTTGGCGCTCAACTCGGTGTACTCACCGGCGATGGAGGGGGGCAGATAACGCGACGTGGCAGGGGCAGCAACGGCTGTCATGCTGTTTCTCCTTGGACAGGAAAGTACTGTTGCAGGAAGGCCAGCACACGGGCGTTGAAGACCGCCGGTGCTTCCATATTGGCCAGATGGCCCACTGCCGCAAGGCAGTCGTACTGCGCGGCGGGCACATGCTGCGCCATCTTGCGCAGGACCGACGGCGGCGCGTTGCGGTCGTGTTCTCCCGCCAGGCACAAGGTGGGCACGTTGATGTGCGCCAGATTCGCCAGCTGGTTGAACTCCACGATGGCTGCCAGCGCAGCGCGGTAGGTGGCCTCGGGCACGGTGGACATCAGCGCCGAGGCATGTTCGCGGGCTTCGGCACTGGCGCCAGGAGCCATCATGGCCGGTACCAATTGCCGGGCCAGGCCGGCCATGCCCAAGCCGGCGTCCAGCGGTGCGAACCTCTCACGCAGGAAGTTCTGCTGCCAGCCGCTGCCCGGCGGGCCAAACGAGGGCGAAGTGGCAGACAACACCAGCCCGTGGATCTTGCGCGGGAACACGGCGACCGCCTGCTGCGCGACCATGCCCCCCATGCTGTGGCCGACGAGCACATTGGTCGCAGCGCCGGTTGTGTCGATCAGGCGTTCCAGTGCATGCGCCAGGTTGGTCATGCTGCACGGAACAACGGGGGCAGATGCGCCATATCCTGGCGCGTCCCAGGCCACAACGCGGTAGCCGGCGCCGGCCCAGGCCGCCTGATTGGCCTGCCAGGCCTGCCGGCCCCCACCCACACCGTGCAGCAGGAACAGCGCGATTGCGCCCTGCCCCAGACTGGCGGCTGCTGGTACGGCAAACAGGGGTGTTTCCATTCGCATCAGGCCAGGTCTTCGCGCAATTGCCCGGCGCTCACGACCGCCACGCCATCGAGTTCTATGCTGCAGTTGCGCAACGGCAGGTCGAAATGGCCCAGTGTGTGGCGCCCCGCGACTTCATTGGCGCCGGTTGAGTACAGGAAGTTTCCAGCAAACGCGCGCAGCTCGGTGCCGTTGAAGTCGTTCTTGTCGTAAAAGGCCATCGCATCCCAGCGCGCCTGCGGGTTCATGCCCCAGCCCACATGCGATACGGCATAGGCCTCGCGGTCGTTCCAGGCGGCCAGATAGCTGCGCATCAGATCCGCGTCCAGACCCTGGCCCTCTATGCGGGTGATGAAATCCGCCTCGATGTGCAGCGTCACCGGGTTTTCCAGGTAACGCTTGAACGTCAGGTTCACGTCGCCGGCATCGAGAACCAGTGTGCCATCCACGCAGCCCTGCGCTGGAAACGCCAGGCACAGAACGCCAGGCCAGTGCGAAATGCTGCCGGCGCGGGCCGTAAACCCCCAGCCGCCGCC
>JANNDB010000162.1:0-5305 GCA_031387285.1 Betaproteobacteria bacterium
CTCCAGCAGCATTTGTGCACGCTCCACATTGGCCACGCGCTGGATCCCGAGCGGCACCGGCGGATAACACTGCACCTGCGCGAAGCCGGCCAATCCGGCCAGTTGCTCTTGCGCAGCGCTGTGGGCTGCCAGCAGAAACTGTTGGGCCAGCTCCTGGGTGCGTGCATCGCAGCGCAGCAGCGCCTGGTAGCTGAATGGCGGCAATCCCGCGCCGGCCCGCTCGGCCAGTTGCTGCTCGGCAAAAAACGGGTAGTCGTGCCGTTTCAGGGCATCAAAAAGCGGGTGTTGCGGATAGAAGGTCTGGATCCACATCTCGCTCTGGCGGCTGGTGGCGGCGTCGCGCCCGGCACGCCCGGCAGCCTGCATCAGCAGCCCGAACAGGCGTTCCGGTGCGCGGAAGTCGCTGGAAAAAAGGGCGCTGTCGGCGTTGACCGCGGCCACCAGGGTGACGCGGCGGAAGTCGTGTCCTTTGGCGACCATCTGGGTTCCGACCAGGATGTCGACCTCGCCTGAATGCACCCGCGCCAGTTGGGCTTGCAGACTGCCAGCCAGACGGGTGCTGTCGGCGTCGATGCGTTCGATGCGCGCCGGGGTGCCATCCGGGCGGCGGGTATCGGCCAGCAGTTCGGTGAGGTGTTCGGCGAGGCGTTCGGTGCCCCGCCCGATGGGGGCGATGTCCAGGTTGCCGCACTCAGGGCAGGCGCGCGGCACCGGCTCGGCAAAGCCGCAGTGGTGGCAGCGCAGGCTGCGGTCGATCTTGTGGAACACCCGGTAGGCGCTGCAATGCGGGCAGGCGCTTTTCCAGTCGCAGGCGGTGCACTGCAGTACCGGGGCGTACCCGCGCCGGTTCAGGAACACCAGGCTTTGTTCACCGGCAGCGATACGCTGCACGATGGCGGCCAGCAGGGGCGGTGCGATCACCGCGCGCCGGGGCTGGTGGTTCATGTCGACCCGGCGCACCAACGGCAATCGGGCGCCGGCGCCGATGCGGCTGGGCATATGCAGGCGGGCATAACGCCCACCCTGCGCCGACGGCCGGCTGTGGTGCCAGCTTTCCAGGGACGGCGTGGCGCTGCCCAGCAGCACCTTGGCGCCTTCCAGCCGCCCCCGGTACACCGCCAGATCGCGCGCCGAATAGCGCGCACCTTCCTGCTGCTTGTAGCTGGGGTCGTGTTCCTCATCCACCACGATCAGGCGCAACTGCGGCAGCGACGCGAAAACCGCCATACGGGTACCCAGCACCACGCGCGCCGATCCTGCGTGTGCGGCCAGCCAGCTGCGCAGCCGCTGCGGATGGGTCATGCCGCTGTGGATCGCCACCACGGCGCTGGCTCCCCACAGGGGCCCGAAACGCGCCTGGAAGCGCTCCTGCAACTGCGGCGTGAGATTGATCTCGGGAACCATCACCAGGGCCTGCGCCTGCGGGTCCTGTGTCAGCACGTCCTGCACGCATTGCAGGTATACCTCGGTCTTTCCGCTGCCGGTACTGCCGAACAGCAGGTGCGGGCCTGGACTGTCGCGAAAGCCGGCGATCGCCAGCACTTGCTCGGGGCTGGGTGGTAGCGTGTTGGGCGGCGCCGGGTTCGTGGCAGCAACGCCGCGTTCATCGCGTTTCAGCCTGCGCTGCAATTGCGCCAGGCTCAGGCTGCGCAGTTGTGGTGGCAGTGCCGCGAGAGCTACCTCGCCGAGCGAGCGCTGGTAGTAGGCAGCGGCAAACCCTACCAGCTGTCGCCAGTGGGCATTGAGCGGGGCCAGGCCGGGAAAGGAGGCCGCCACATCGCGCAGTGTCAGTGCCGCATCGGTCGCTGACGCCGCCGCTGCCTCGGCGTCCCACACGATGCCCAGGGTTTCGCGCTTGCCCAGCGGTACGCGTACCAGGCTTCCTGGCGACAGTAGCAGCTCACTTCTATAGCTGAGCAGCGAGCCGATCGGGCTGTACGCTGGTGTCGGCACTACAACGTGGACGGTGTGGGTCATCTGCTGTGGCCAGTTGCCGGTACATCTTGATGTGAACTTGTGGAATAGCGCTTAAGTGCTTGATCTGTAAGTGTTTTGAATGTGGTCCAAGGTTTCTGTGGATAACTTTGTTGATATCCCTGCTCCGCCGACGCCAAAGCCTTGCAAATCAAGGCTTTGGCTGGAATGCCCATCAAAAGAGCAAAGCCGCATTTTTCAATGAAATCAAACACTTAGACTAGCTATCGGATTCGTAGCGAGGCGCGCGCGCGTCGGGTGGCTTTGGCGCGACGCAACAAAATATTTGTGCATAAGTCAGGAGCCACCAACCAACTGCGGTCCAAAAAGTGCTAGGAAACCGCGCCCGGTTTTCAGCCGCGCAAACGCACCGAGCCAGAGTGCACCGCGTCTACCAACGCTGCTACATTTTCAGGAGGAGTGTGCTGGCTGATGCCATGCCCGAGATTGAAAATGTGGGTCGGACCGGACCGGTCCGGGTCGTCCGCGCTGGCATGGTGCGGCGTTCCAAAGCTGTTCAGTACACGCGCCACTTCGGCCTCTATCTGTACCGGGCCGGCAAACAGGACGTTCGGATCGATGTTTCCCTGCAACGCCTTGCCCGGCCCGCCGACCGGTCCGCCAAGCACTTGCCGGGCGTGCCCGAGGTTGACAGTCCAGTCCAGCCCGATCACGTCGCAGTCGAGCTGGCCCATTTCGGTCAGCCACAGCCCGCCCCCTTTGGTGAAGACTATGCGCGGGATAACCTGCCCCTCATGGGTGCGCTTGAGCTGGGCCAGCACACGGGCGGTGTAGGCCAGACTGAACTGCTGGAAAGCGCCATCGGCCAATACCCCCCCCCAGCTGTCAAAAAGCATCACGGCCTGCGCTCCGGCCTCGATCTGCTGATTCAGGTACTGGGCCACCGCGTCGGCATTGACGGCCAGGATGCGGTGCATCAGGTCCGGTCGTGCATACAGCATGGTTTTGACCAGCCGGTAGTCGTCCGAACCTGCGCCTTCCACCATGTAGCAAGCCAGCGTCCAGGGGCTGCCCGAAAAGCCTATCAGGGGAACGCGCCCCTGCAGGGCGCGCCGGATGGAGGACACCGCATCAAAGACGTAGCGCAATTTCTGCATGTCCGGCACTGCAAGCCGGGCCACTGCCGCCTCGTCGCGTACCGGGCTGGCAAAACGCGGCCCTTCGCCCAGGGCAAAACTCAGGCCCAGACCCATGGCGTCGGGCACGGTCAGGATGTCACTGAACAGAATGGCCGCGTCCAGCGCATACCGGTCAAGCGGCTGCAACGTTACTTCGGTTGCGTAGTCCGGGTTGGTTGCCAGGCCCATGAAGCTGCCGGCCCGTTCGCGCGTGGCGCGGTACTCGGGAAGGTAGCGGCCGGCCTGACGCATCAGCCATACCGGTGTGTGGGCGGTCGCCTGACGCAGGCAGGCGCGCAGAAAGCTGGTGTTTTGCAGCGTCCCGGCGGGAGCTCGCTGGCCGGAGGTAGTCATCATTCCATTGTCGCAGCACGGCAGTCGCGTGCTGCGGGTCGGGTCGCCCGGCCCGGGGCGCGCACCAGGTCAGACGACGTTCAAGGGGGCGGGCTGGGAAGCCGCAAAAAGGGCAGCGCTTTGGCTGCACTGGCCGTCCGCGGATTCGGGCCACCAGTCAGGGGGGCCGCTATCGCCGGCTTCAGGCTGGGTCGGCACGAAATCGGTTTCACCGCGCGCGCCCAAGTCCGCATTGCCACCCGCGGCATCGCCTGTTGGCGCTGTACCGCCAGCCTGGTTGTCTGCGCTGTTCACGGTGGATCCCTTCTGCCGTTGCGGCCTGTTATTTGAACGACTATAGCTTGGAACCGGTCGCCGCGCCAGCGCGTCAGGACGGCAGCGCCGCCAGCACCGCGCGTAACTCGTTGACCGACAGGATCTCGGACAGGATCACAGGCGCGCTGCCGCGCTGGTAGAGCACGTAGACCGGCACGCCATTGCGACCCAGTTGGCGCAACGCGGCGGTGATGGCCGGGTCGCGGCGCGTCCAGTCGGCCCGCAACAGTTGCACATGCCGGGCCTTGAAATCGGCCAGCACGTCCTGGCGGCCGAGGGTGGTCTGCTTGTTGTACTGGCAGGTAACGCACCATGCGGCGGTGAAGTCAACGAACACCGGTTGACCGGAGGCGAGCAGTTGCTCCACCCGGCCCGGCTCCCAGGGTTCCCAACGGCTGTCTTGCGTGTTTTGCAGGCCCCCGGAGTCCGCTTTGGTCAGATAGGGCCCGACACTCCACGCCAGCAGCATCAGGGTCAGCGCGGCAATGGAGCCAAGCAGCCAGCGTGACTTCCCGGGCAATGTCATGGCCCAGACCAGCAGGGCGACGACCACCAGCAGCATCAGCAAGGCGCCGGCGCCGTCGATGCCACTTTGCTGGCCCAGCACCCAGGTCAACCAGGCGACGGTTGCATACATCGGAAAAGCCAGCAGCTTGCGCAGTGTGACCATCCAGACCCCGGGGCGTGGGAGCAACCGCGCGAACGCCGGCACCATACTGGCCACCAGATACGGCAAGGCCAGTCCGACGCCTATGGCTGCAAACACGCCGAGCGCTTCGATGGCCGGCAAGCCAATCGCGAAACCCAGAGAAGCCCCCATGAACGGAGCGGTGCAGGGCGAGGCGACAGCCACCGCCAGCACACCGGTGAGAAATGCATCGGCCACCGGATGGCGCGCCTGCAGGCTGGCCACCGAGGAAGGCAGCACACTGGCAAATTCAAAGAGTCCAGAGAGATTCAAGCCTATCAGCGTGAACAGCAACGCCAGCGTCGCCACCACCGCCGGTTCCTGCAACTGAAAACCCCAGCCCAGACTCTCGCCGGCCCCGCGCAGGCCGAGCACCAGCGCGCCGAGTGCCAGGAAGCTGCACAACACGCCTGCGCTGTAAGCCAGGCCGCTGATGCGGTGCGCGCGCCGGTCGCCTGCATGGCTGGCTAATCCAGCCAGCTTGATCGCCAGCACCGGGAACACACAGGGCATGAGGTTGAGGATCAGTCCGCCCAGCAGCGCGCCCAGCAAGGCCGTCAGCAAGGTGAGTGGCGGCCCCGTCGAGCGCGCCGGCAGGTCGGGCTGTGGCAACACCGCGGCGGCAGGCGCCAATGCGGGCCACTGGCCGGTCACGGGCAGAACTGTGCGTACTGCCTGGGTCCCCAGCGCCAGTACCACGGGCATGGTCTGCGGGCTGTTGCTGCGCTGGGGCGACAGCGGGACCGTGGCGCTCCAGCTGGCGCCGTCCCAGCGTTGGGTCCAGCGCGCTGCGGTGGCAATCACCTCGGGGGTTTCGGGGAAGAATTCCAGGTTC
>JANNDB010000174.1:0-6998 GCA_031387285.1 Betaproteobacteria bacterium
CAGCATGGGAACCGTCTGGTTGTGGATGACCGGTTCGCGGCACCTCCCCGCAGCCCAGGGCGGCATCTTCACCGTCATGCTGCCGATCTCTGCGGCCCTGTTCGGGGTGCTGATCCTCGGCGAGAGCCTGGGCTTGATCCAGTTGATCGCCTTCGCTATCGCCCTGCTGGGGATCGTGTTGACGTGGAACCATCGGCCAGTGCCGTGACTGGAGACTGGCATATTGCGAAGCTCATTGGAGTGCGGACCGCTGGGCACTGCCTCTTGTCCGCGCCCACGAAGGACGCCACCCGGTCAATGTGGCTGGGCAGGCGCCTCTGCGGAGCTTAGGGTGGAGAAGCGGCGCAGCCGTTTCGGGGGAGACGGAGCAGAGGCGTCTGCCCGGCCTCATTGACTCGCCAACCATGCCGCCATCACATCCTCAAAATCGATCCACGCGATAGCTTGAAAAGTCGATTGAGGCAGACCCATCAAGCATCAGCTCCGACATGACGCGCGCGGTGACGCCGCACAGCGTCAGGCCCAGATGCTGGTGGCCGAAGGCGAAAAAGACGTTGTGGTGCCGCGGCGCGCGGCCGAGCACTGGAAGATGGTCGGGCAAGGAAGGACGAAAACCCATCCAGGTCGTCGCGCGAGTGCTGTCGACAGAGGGGACCAAAGCCTGCAGCTGGCGCTGAAGCAGCGTGTAACGGCGTACGTCGGGTGGCAGCTGCAGACCGCCAAATTCAAGTGTCCCGGTCATGCGCAGGCCCTTGGTCATGGGCGTCATGATCACCTTGCGCTCCTCGGATGCCACCGGTATTGCCACGTCGGCGCGTGTGGCGCCCTTGCCCGCGGGACCGGACCAGGGAACCGTGATGTGGTAGCCCCGCTCGGTGTCCAGCGGCACGTGGTAGCCCAGGCTCGCGGCCAGAGGGCGCGACCATGCCCCGGCGCACAGCAGTACCTGGCGGCAGCGCAGGATACCGCCCTGCTCCAGGTCCAGGCTGACTGCGGCACCGGGCGCCTGCCGTATCGCCAGTACCCGCTGCTGGCGCACCTGGCCGCCCGCGCGCACCAGGGCATCCACCAAACCTTGGGTGACGGCGAGCGGATCGTCGACATGGCCCGTTCCGGGGTAGAAGACGGCACCGCGCACGCGCTCCGTGATGCCCGGCGCAGCCCGGCGCACGAAATCGTCGCCAACAGGGGCGGTATCGACGCCGTAGCCTGACAGCCGGGACGCCACCGCCTGCGCTGCCTGGGCGCCTGCCGCACTCTCCCACGCGCGCAGGTGTCCGTCGACGTGCATCAAATGCCCAATACCGGCATGACGCATGAGCTCGGCCAGGTCGCTCAGCGCCGTCTGCTGCAGCGCCATGAGCCCGGCAACACCGCGCGCCACGGCCGCCGGGCGGGCCGCCCATACGAATCGCGCCATCCAGGGCAACAGGGGCAGCAGATAGGCTAGGCGCAGGCGCAGCGGGCTTTCGGCTGCAAACAGATACCGCCAGCTGGAACGGATCAGCTCCGGGCTGGCTAGCGGGAATATCTGCTCGGTGGCCACATGACCGGCGTTGCCGAAACTGGCGCCATGCCCTGGTGTCTGCGCGTCCAGCAGCAACACCTGGCGACCGCCCGCGCCCAAGCGCAGCGCGCAGGCGGCGCCCACCAGACCAGCGCCGATGACAACCGTGTCGAAGTCGGAGTCGGCGGCCACGGTCAGGGGCGCAGGGGGCGGTAAAGCGCCCGCACCGCTTAGCGCAGCGAAGGGAAAACCGGCTTGGTCGCCAGCGCCAGTTCGATGGCGGCCTGGGCCTCGGCCAGTTCCGCGCCGTCCAGCACCAGCCGCGGCGCCCGTACGCGCACATGGCCCAGCCCGACACGCGCCTGCACCAGCTTGATGAGCTGCACAAACTTGGGCACCACGTCCATGCGCAGCAGCGGCAGGAACCAGTGGTAGAGCGGCGTGGCTTCGGCCATACGCCCGGCGCGCGCCAGTTCGAACAGCACCACCGACTCCCGCGGGAAGGCGTTGACCAGGCCGGCAATCCAGCCGGTGGCACCCGCTGCGACACCTTCCACGATCAGATCGTCCACGCCCATCAGGACGTACAGGCGCTCACCCAGCAGCGCCTTGATCGCGGCGATGCGCCGCACGTCGGCACTGGACTCCTTGACCGCTACAAAATTGGCATGTTGCGCCGCGAGCTCCTGCATCTGCGGCGCGGTGAAATCGGTCCTGTAGGCGAGCGGGTTGTTGTAGAGCATGCAGGGCAGATCGGTGGCCGCCATCACGGCCGAAACGTGGGCGCGCATTTCGCGCCAGTCGGTCGAGTAGACATAAGGAGGCAGCACCATCAGACCGCTGCAGCCGACCGCCTTCGCCATGCGCGCAAAGGCCACGGCGTCGCCCGTGGCCAACGCCGCAACGCCCGGGACGACCGCTCCGCGCCCCGCAACGGCCCGGATCACCGTCTTCAGCACGGCGCGCTTTTCGTCCAGCGCCAGTGTTGCGGTCTCCCCCAGGGAGCCTAGCGGAACGATGCCGGTGCAACCGGCCTGCATCATGTGTTCGACATGCGTTGCCAGGAAGACATGATCGACCGAACCTTCCTCCAGGAATGGGGTGGTGATTGCAGGCAGTACGCCTTGCCAGAAACTGGGCATGGGGAAATCCTCGGGTTGATGGGTCGATGCAAAAATGAAGTCGCCAGTGCGCAGCGTCAGTCCAGCCCCCAGCAGAAGGGGTCAGCGGGGTCGAGCAACAGGGTGGTGCTGCCGCACACATGTGCCCGTCCCGCAATGGTCGGCACGATCTGGCCGCCCCGCGTGCGGTAACTGCCGCGAAACACGCTGCCCAGCACACTTTCCTGCAGCCAGGCAGCGCCTTCGGCCAGGGCGCCATCGGCCGCCAGGCAGGCCAGTTTGGCACTGGTGCCGGTCCCGCACGGCGAGCGGTCGTAAGTACCACCGGGGCACAACACGAAGTTGCGGCCGTGGTGGGCGGGGTCCGCGGCAGGCCCCATCAACTCGATATGGTCGATAGCGGCGCCACCTTGGCCGGTGATGCCGGCACGCTCCAGCGCAGCCCGGATGTCCTGTGCCTGGCGCGTGAGGGTTGCCACACGGTCCAGCTGCAGGGGCGAGTCCGGCACGTGGCACAGAAAGAACCAGTTTCCGCCCCAGGCCACGTCACCCTGCACACGGCCCAGACCGGGTACCTCGACCGACAGGCCCTTGTGCAGGCGGTACGAGGGCACGTTGTGGATGCTGACTTCACCCTGCGGGTGCAACTGCACCTGGACCGTCCCGACCGGGGTGTCGATGGCGAACGCACCCGGCGCCACCCGGCCCAGATGCGCCAGCGTCGCCACCACACCGATGGTGCCGTGGCCGCACATGCCCAGATACCCGACGTTGTTGAAGAAGACCACCGAAACCAGCGAGCCGGCCTGACGTGGCGGCAGCAACAGCGCGCCCACCATCACATCATTGCCGCGCGGCTCACATACGGTGGCCTTGCGATAGGCGTCGTGGCGCGTGCGCAGCGCCTGAACGACATCGGGCAAAGGCAGGTCAGGATAGTCAGGGAAGCCCGAAAGCACCACCCGGGTCGGCTCGCCGCCCGTGTGGGAATCGATACAGGTGATTTGCTGCATGCTGGAATTGTGCGGCGCTCAGGGGGCGGCCGGCTAGAAGCAAATCGGCGCGGCACATGACGATTTCGGCACAATCGACCCATGCAGACCGAGGCCGCCTGTTTCGCCCTGTTCGACGAATTGCCCGATGTCGTGTTCTTCTGCAAGGACGCCCAGGGCCGTTATACCCACGCCAACCGTACCCTGCTCTCGCGCCTGGGTTTGCGCACGCTGGCGGCACTGCGCGGCAAGACCGCCGCGCAGGTGTTCCCGGCCCAGTTGGGGCACAACTACCTGACCCAGGATTTGCACGTGCTGCGAACCGGGCGCAGCGTCGCGAGCGAACTCGAACTGCACCTTTTCCCCAACCACCGGCCCGGATGGTGCCTCACTGTCAAACACCCGATTCACCATGGGTCCGTGGTGAGCGGCATCCTCGGCATTTCGCGCGACCTGCGCAGCCCTTCCCCCCAAAACCCGGTGTTCCAGCGCCTGTCCCGCACGCTTGCGCTGGGGCGGGAACGGTGCACGGAGCCGATGAGCGTGCGCGCCTTGGCGCAACACGCCGGGCTGTCCGTGGCGCAGCTGGAGCGGCACTGGCTGGCCTTGCTGCAGCTCACACCCGGGCGCTGGTTGTTATCGCTGCGGCTGGACGCCGCCATTGAGGCGCTTGCCGGCACCGACTCCGTGGCGCAAGTTGCCGCGCATTGCGGCTTTGCCGACCACAGCGCCTTTGCCCGCGCCTTTCGCCGCCATGTGGGTGTTTCGCCGTCGCATTACCGCCAGATGCGCGCGGCGAGTCAGGCAAGCGGACTGACCACGTCTGCCTGACCGCCTGCGCGCGGCGCCGCCAGCGTTAGGTCAAGGCAGTGGCGCTGACCACTACGCCGTCAGCGTCGGCATACAGCCAGTCACCAGGGCGAATCCAGCTGCCCTGCACCTTGACCGGCACGTCGACCTGGCCGGCCATGCGCTTTTCCGGTCGCATGGGCACGGTCGCCAGCGCCAGAATGCCGATGGGTAGCTCCAGCAACTCAGCGACATCACGCACGCACCCGTCAATCACCACACCGGCCCAGCCATTGCGCGCAGCCGACGCGCCCATATTCCCGCCCAGCAGTGCGCGGCGCAAGGAACCGGCACCATCCACAACCAGGACCTGGCCATTGCCCGGGCCCTCCAGCACCGACTTGATCAGCCCGTTGTCCTCAAAGGTCTGCACGGTGCGCACACTGCCGCTGAAGCTCTGCAAGGCGCCAAAGCTGCGAAACACCGGGGCGAGCACGCGGAAATTTTCGCTGGTATCCGATGCGTGGAGATCACACAGGTCACAGGTGGCAAATGGCTTGGTCATGCTGGAGTATCCCGGGCCGGGAGAGGGAATTTGTCTATGGAGACGGCATGTTAACCGCGCAATCTACGGCACAACGCGAACGTTTTTGCGCGGCTTCAGAGGGAAAGCAGAGCGCAGACCGGATAAAAAAAACAACACGCAAGAGCGAAAAACCTCAGTTTTCGCTTGGAGACACGATTTTTCTCCAGTAGCATCCGCATTGCCAGAGGAGAAGCAGTTCTTCACTGGTGATTAATCAACTTCCAGAAGGACAATTCAATCATGGCAACTGCAAAAAAAGCTCCGGCCAAAAAGGCCCCCGCGAAGAAGGCTGCTCCCGCGAAAAAGGCAGCCCCGGCTAAAAAAGCCGCCGCGAAAAAAGCGCCGGCCAAAAAAGCCGCTACGAAGAAAGCCGCTCCTGCAAAAAAGGCGGCTCCGGCTAAAAAAGCCGCTACGAAAAAGGCTCCAGCCAAGAAGCGGGCTGTCAACGCCGCCTTCATGAAGGCTTTGACACCCAGCGCCGCTCTGGCTGCCGTCGTGGGCGCAAGCCCGCTGCCGCGCACCGAAGTGGTCAGCAAGCTGTGGACCTACATCAAGAAGAACAAGCTGCAAGACGCAGTCAACAAGCGCATGATCAATGCGGACGCCAAGCTCAAGGAAGTGTTTGGCAAGATGCAGGTTTCCATGTTCGAGATGGCCGGCCTGATCGGCAAGCACCTCAAGTAAACGCGGTTTGCGCGTGATACAAAAGGCCGACGGAAGTCGGCCTTTTTTCATGGGCGCACCCGTTTGCACAAGAATTTTCCCCTGTGCGGCAGAACGGTTGAGCCGATGGCCAATGACGCAGCGAGGTTAAACTCTGTCTGCCTGGCGCACCAGACCCGCCTGCCCACTACAACAGAAAGATTCGGCAGCGGCATGGTCTGGCGACCTGACATACACCCACTGTGATCCGATTTATCCTCACCCGGCTCAGCCTGGTCATCCCCACTTTTCTGGGGATGACCCTGCTCGTGTTCTTCCTGATCCGGCTGGTGCCCGGGGACCCTATAGAGACCCTGGCGGGCGAACGCGGCATCGACGCGACGCGCCACGCCCAACTGCTCCAGGAGTATGGGCTGGACCGGCCCATCATGGTGCAGTACGGCATCTATATCAGCCGCGTGCTGCAGGGTGATCTGGGCAAATCCATCGTCACGCGTGCACCTGTGATGCAGGAGTTCGTGGCGCTCTTCCCCGCCACCGTCGAGCTTGGCGCCTGCGCCATCATCTTTGCGCTGGTGATCGGCATTCCGGCCGGCATCCTGGCGGCGGTCAAACGCAACTCGATCTTCGATCATGGCGTGATGGGCATCTCGCTTTCGGGCTACTCGATGCCGATCTTCTGGTGGGGCCTGCTGCTGATTCTGCTGTTCTCGGTGCAGTGGGACCTCACGCCGGTGTCCGGGCGCATCGACGTGCTGTACTTCATCGAACCGCGGACCGGCTTTCTGCTGATCGACAGCTGGCTGTCGGGCGAGAAAGGCGCTTTCAGCTCCGCGGTGTCGCATCTCGTGCTGCCCATGGTGGTGCTGGGCACGCAGCCGCTGGCAGTGATCGCGCGCATGACGCGTTCGGCCATGCTCGAAGTGCTCGGCGAGGACTACATCCGCACCGCGCGTGCCAAGGGCCTGTCGACACTGCGCGTGGTCGGGCTGCACGCGTTGCGCAACGCGCTGATTCCAGTGGTCACCGTCATCGGGTTGCAGATCGGAGTTCTGTTCACGGGCGCGCTGCTGACCGAAACCATCTTCTCCTGGCCCGGCGTTGGCAAATGGCTGGTGGAGGCCATCAGCCGGCGCGACTATCCGGTGCTGCAAGGCGGTGTTTTGCTGGTGGGCGGGATGGTAATGGTGGTGAGCCTGCTTGTGGACATCACCTACGGCATCATCAATCCGCGGATCCGCCACCAGCGATGAGCAGCACGACCACCGTGGCATCGCTCAACGACACGCACGCCCCCCAGGGGCCGATGCAGGAGTTCTGGAGCTATTTCAGCGCCAACA
>JANNDB010000180.1:0-2310 GCA_031387285.1 Betaproteobacteria bacterium
GCAGCTACCTGATCCCGCATCCGGTCATCCGCAAGATCACCTTTACCGGATCGACCCCGGTGGGCAAACAGCTCGCGGCGCTGGCTGGCAAACACATGAAGCGCGCCACCATGGAGCTGGGCGGCCACGCGCCCGTCATCATTGCCGCCGACGCCAATATCGCCCACGCGGTGAAGATGATCGCCGGAGCCAAGTTCCGCAACGCCGGGCAGGTGTGTATTTCGCCCACACGCTTTCTCGTGGAAGAAGCCGCGCGCGAAGAGTTTGTCGCCGGTTTCCTGCAGTACACGCGCTCGCTCAAGGTCGGCAATGGCATGGAGGCCACTTCGTCCATGGGCCCGCTGGCCAATCCGCGGCGCCTTGCCGCCATGCAGGAGATCACCGCGGACGCCGTGTCGCGCGGCGCCACCGTCGCCACCGGGGGCGAGCGCATCGGCTCTTCGGGCAATTTCTTCGCGCCTACGCTGCTGCTGGATCCGCCGCTGGACAGCTCGGTGTTCAACAACGAACCCTTCGGCCCGATGGCCGCCGTGCGCAGCGTGAAGAGCATCGACGAAGCCATCGAGGAGGCGAACCGCCTCCCGTTCGGCCTGTCGGCCTATGCCTTCACGAGCAGCATCAAGACGGCGCACCAGCTCTCCACGCAGGTGCAGACCGGCATGTTGTGGATCAACCAGCCGGCCGCTCCCTGGGCCGAGCTGCCGTTTGGTGGCGTCAAGGATTCAGGCTACGGCAGCGAAGGCGGCCCGGAGGCCCTGGAAGCCTACCTGCAGACCAAGACCGTCGCGATGACCAGCGTGTGAGCAATGCGGCTGACGCAGCGTCGTTTGACACCCTGGCGCTGAACCCGGCCACGCAGGAGAACCTGCGCGCGCTGGGCTACCTGGAAATGACGCCGATCCAGGCGGCCAGCCTGCCGCCGGCCCTGGCCGGGCAGGACCTGATTGCCCAGGCACAGACCGGCAGCGGCAAGACGGCGGCGTTCGCGCTGGCCCTGCTCGACAAGCTCAACCCGCGCCGTTTTGCGGTGCAGGCGTTGGTACTGTGCCCCACACGCGAGCTGGCCGATCAGGTCACCAGCGAGATCCGCCGGCTGGCGCGCGCGCAGGAGAACATCAAGGTCGTCACCCTATGCGGCGGTGTGGCCCTGCGCGGGCAACGCGCCTCGCTCGAGCATGGCGCGCACGTGGTGGTTGGCACACCTGGGCGTGTGATGGACCATCTTGCGCGTGGGTACCTCGCCCTGGAGGCCCTGGCCACCCTGGTGCTGGACGAAGCAGACCGCATGCTCGACATGGGCTTTCTGGACGACATCAGCACGGTGGTCAAGCAGTGCCCGGCCGCACGCCAGACGCTGTTGTTTTCGGCCACCTATCCGGATGGCATCGCCACTCTGGCGCAAAAATTCATGCGCTCGCCGGTGCAGATCAAGGTCGAAGCCCGCTCCAGCGGGCCGCAGATCGAGCAGTGCTTTTATGAGGTGACGCGGGCCAACCGTTTCGCGGCGGTGGCACTCTTGCTCAACCACTTCCGGCCCGTGAGCACGCTGGCTTTTTGCAACACCAAGCAGCAATGCAAGGAGTTGGTGACGTTGCTGCAGCAACAGGGTTTCAGCGCGCTGGCCCTGTATGGTGAGCTGGAGCAACGCGAGCGCGACCAGGTGCTGGCGCAGTTTGCCAACCGCAGTTGTTCCGTGCTGGTGGCCACCGACGTGGCGTCGCGCGGGCTCGACATTGCACAGCTGGAGGCGGTGATCAACGTGGGCATCACGCCAGACCCCGAGGTGCACGTGCACCGCATCGGCCGCACCGGGCGCGCAGGCGAGTCCGGCCTGGCCCTGAGCCTGGCCAGCATGGACGAGATGGGCGCGGTGGGCCGCATCGAGCAGTACCAGAAGCTGGAGTCGGTCTGGCACAAGCTCGATGCACTCACACCCACGGGAAATGGCCCGCTGCTGCCACCGATGGTGACGCTGCAGTTGCTGGGCGGGCGCAAGGAAAAAATCCGCCCGGGTGATGTGCTGGGCGCGCTCACCGGGCCGGACGGCGGCTACGCGCGTGAGCAGATCGGCAAGATCACCGTGACCGAATTCACGACCTTCGTGGCAGTGGAGCGCGCAATCGCGCATGAGGCGATGCGCAAACTCAACGCGGGCAAGGTCAAGGGGAAAAGCGTGAAGGTGCGGTTTCTGTAACAGGCGCCAGCCGCGGCCAGCCGTTCGTGCTCAACCACCAGCATTCGGGCGTGTCGGTGACGGTCGATCCGGGCCGCTACGGCGCGTAGATCCTTCGCCTGATCGCTGACGCGGGC
>JANNDB010000230.1:0-3313 GCA_031387285.1 Betaproteobacteria bacterium
GCGCAGGCCTTCGCCTTCCACCACCCAGCCGCCCCACAGGCTCTGGTTGGTGTCGGTCAAGCCGCGCCGGCTCCAGTGTTGTACTGGCACGAAGGTGATGCGCAGTGGGCCTTCGCTCGCCTCCTGCCACCAGTCGTATTCGTCCACGCGCGTGATGCCGAGATCCCTGAACCAGCCGGAAAGGCCCTTGGGCACGAGGAATCGCGGGCTGCCATGGTCAGATGCTGCAAGACGGCGGACCGAATCGGCGTCCAGGTGGTCGTAATGGTTGTGGGAAACCATGACCAGATCGATGCGCGGCAACTCGGGAATGTCAATGGGCAGGGGAACGACGCGTTTCGGGCCGGCAAAACTGACCGGCGAGGCGCGCGGCGAGAACGCCGGATCAAACAGGATGTTCTTGCCTGCCAGCCGCACCAGCATGGTGGCGTGCCCGATCCAGGTGACCGACGGGTTGTTCTCCGCGGCGGCCAGGGCCACCGGATCGGTCTTGACGGACGGTATCTTCCAGCCGCCTTCCGGCTCCCTGGGCAGGCCGTTGCGCAGGCGTTCCCATTGCCAGGCCCACAAACTGCCCTTGTCCGGATGCGGGTAGTTGTTGCGAAAACCGTCTGGGCCGCGGGCGGCTGGTTGGGCGGTGGCGCTGCCCAGCAGGCTGGCAAACACGAGGCTGAGCAGGAATCGCATGGAAGCGTGGACGTGGTGGGGACGGGCCCGACTCTAAACGTTTTGGTCCGACCCGCACCAAAGCAGGGAAAACGCGTATCCACTGGCACTAACGGCTGGAGCAAGGTGGCACTTTTCTTCTGCGCTTGCTGGTGTAGGCTCAGAGCGTTCAAATTCCGGAGTTCCGCCATGACCAATCTCGACCGCCGCCGCATGATCCAGGCCGGAGCCGCGTTTTCCGCAACCAGCATTTTTGGTATCCCGCTGGAAGTGGCCGCGCAGGCAGCCAAGGGTGGTGTGTTGGTGATTGGCAGCACGCAGGCACCACGGCATCTGAATTCGGCGGTGCAAAGCGGCATCGCCACCATGGTGCCGTCGGCGCAACTGTTCGCGTCGCCGATCCGCATGGACAAGGACTGGAAGCCGCAGCCCTACCTGGCCGAGCGCTGGACCTTGTCCCCGGACAACCGCAGCGTCACACTCTACCTGCGCAAGGACGCGGTGTTCCATGACGGCAAACCCATCACCGCCGAGGACGTCAAGTTCTCGATCGAGACGATCCGCGATAACCACCCGTTCAAGACCATGTACGGCCCGGTCAACGCCGTTACGGTCGACAACCCGCAGACCGCCGTGATCCGTTTGTCCGAGCCGCATCCGGCGGTGATGCTGGCCATGTCGACCTCGCTCACGCCGATCATCCCTAAACACATCTTCGGCGACGGCACGGATGTGAAGATCCATCCGCGCAACGCCAACCCGGTCGGGTCCGGCCCGTTCCGGCTGGTCGAGTTCAAGCCAGGCGAACACATCATCATGGAGCGCTTCGACCGATTCTTCATGAAGGACCAGCCCAGGCTGGACCGCATCATCGTTCGCATCTTCAAGGATCCGAGCAGTCTGTTGCTGGCCTTCGAGCGCGGTGAGGTCGACGTGCACCAGGCGCTGACCGACCCGCGCGAAATCGAGCGGGCACGCAAGATCCCCGGGGCGCAGGTGTTCAAGGCCGCTCCGGCGATCGGTCCGCTGACATGGTTGGCCTTCAACACCAAGAGCCCGAAGCTGGCCGACAGGCGGGTGCGCCAGGCGATCAACTACGCAATCGACAAGAAGCACGTGCTCGGCACCATGCTGGGTGGCGTCAACGCCCGGGCCACCGGCCCGATTGCCGCTGGCAGCCCGTACTTCAGCGCCGATGTGGAAAAGTACGACTTCGACCTTGCCAAGGCGGCCAAACTGCTCGACGATGCCGGCCTCAAGCCGGGTGCAAACGGGGTCCGGCTGACGTTGGACATCGACACCATTCCCGGCGCGGCCGACCTGAAGGCGATCCAGGAGTACCTGAAACCGGCGCTGGCCAAGGTTGGCATCGAAGCCAATGTACGGCAGTCGCCCGACTTTCCGAGTTGGGCCCGGCGCGTGTCGTCGCTGCAATTCGAGGTGACGCTGGACTCGGTCTACAACTGGGGCGATCCCGTGATTGGCGTGCACCGTACCTGGCTCAGTTCCAACATCAAGCCGGGGGTGATCTGGTCGAACACGCAGAGTTATTCCAACCCCAAGGTCGACGAGTGGCTGGCTGCCGCAGGCCAGGAGATGAACCTGGCCAAACGCAAGGAGCTCTACAAGCAGATGCAGAAGGCGGTGGTCGACGACTGCCCGGTTGCCTTCCTGTACGAGCAGGCCTTCTACGAGGGCTATGTGGGCAAGGTGAGCAACCCGCCCAAAGGCATCTGGGGACTGACCGACGCCAT
This sequence comes from Betaproteobacteria bacterium, assembly GCA_031387285.1. Taxonomy (GTDB): domain Bacteria; phylum Pseudomonadota; class Gammaproteobacteria; order Burkholderiales; family Burkholderiaceae_C; genus CAISIP01. The sequence goes on from JANNDB010000230.1 coordinate 2,421, forward strand.
CAACGACTCCACCGTGAAGGCTTGAGTCAACGCGCGTTGCCACGCCCGCGCACGCAGCACGCATGGCACCCGCGATGATGCGCATGCTGCTTGCCCTGCTGCGCCGCCTGGCCTGGGCGGCGGGTCTCGTGGTGGCAGTGCTGGCGATCAACTTCTTGTTGATCCACGCCGCGCCGGGCGACCCGGCCAGCGTGATCGCCGGCGAGATGGGGGGCGGCGACGCGCAGGTGATGGAAAGCATCCGGCGAGCCTACGGGCTGGACCGGCCGTTGCCCGAGCAATTTGTCACCTACCTCGGCAAGAGCTTGCGTGGCGACCTTGGCCAGTCCTACACCTACAGCCGCCCGGTGGCGGACCTGATACTGGACCGCATCGGCCCCACCATCCTGCTGGTGCTGACGGCGCTGGTGTTTGCCATCGTCGCTGGCACCCTGCTCGGTGTGTTCGCGTCGCGCCGCCCCGACAGCTTTGCCAGTGGCGCGGTCACCGTGCTGTCGCTGGTCGGGTACGCGATGCCGGTGTTCTGGACCGGTATCTTGCTGGTGATCCTGTTCGGCAAGGTCTGGCCGATCATGCCAATAGCCGGCATGCGTGACGTACGCCAGTTTGGCGTCGGCGGATGGGACGCGGTGGTCGACGTGTTGCACCATCTGGTGTTGCCAGCACTCACGCTGACCATCATCTATGTGGCGCAATACAGCCGGCTCGCACGCGCCAGCATGCTCGAGATCCTGGGATCGGACTACATCCGTACCGCGCGCGCCAAGGGGCTGAGCGAGTGGGTCGTGACGTTCAAGCACGCACTGCGTAACGCCTTGATGCCGGTGGTCACGATCGCCGGGCTGCAGTTCGGCAACCTGATCTCGGGTGCGGTGCTGGTGGAGACGGTGTTC
>JANNDB010000252.1:0-3287 GCA_031387285.1 Betaproteobacteria bacterium
GCCCGCGGGCAACACCAGGCATTGCACCGCCTTGATCGCGCGGTATTGCGAATACATCGCGCCGCCGATGATGGCGACAGTCTTGCCCATCAGGGCCTGCGCGGCGGGCGAGGCGCCTGCCTGCACGACCACGCCAGCGCCTTCGTTGCCTACGGGCATGGATTCGCCGACACGCCCTGCCATGCCCTTCATGAGTTTTTCCGGGACGCTTGCGGTGATCACCGGACGCGCGGCGGTGCCGGTGGCCTTGGCGGTGCCGAGGTCGGCCATGCCGAACAGCAAGCCGAGATCGGACGGGTTCACCGGCGCCGCTTCCATGCGCACCAGTACTTCGTCAGCCGACGGCGTGGGAACCGGCACCTCGGCCAGGGATAGTTCGAGTTCGCCGCTGCTCTTGATAAGGGAGCGTAATTGCAATGCGTTGGTGGGAAGGGTCATGGGATAGGCTCCGTAAGGTGAGAGGGCTGGAAGGCACCGCTGCGCGTCAGCGCAGGGTTGTAAGGGTCAGGGTGCTGCGCGTATTGGCGTCCACGTCCGGCGCAGACAGCCATTGGCGCACATATTGTCCCTGCATGTAGCGCGCCGCCTGATCCTTGTAGTGGGCATCGAACCATACACCACTCTGGCCGACCGGGTTGATGCCCAGGGACTTGGACGCGTCGGCGAAATCGATCAGACGGCGCGTGGACGGCCCGTACGTGACGGCCCAGGGGGCAGGGCCGATGCTGCTGCCCAGCGCGTTGGGAATTTCGCGGCCGCCTGGCGCCGGAAAGGGCCCGATGTTGAACACCTTGTCGAGCGGCTTTTGCAAGCCCAGCGCGTGGCCATGTGTCAGCGTATGGGCACTGCCCCAGGTCCATTGGGCGCTGTCCGGGCCCAGCGTGGTTTGCAGATGCGCCAGCGCCGCCTGCCACGCCACCTTCAGGGTATCGGCGCGCGATTCCACGGCAAGCGTGGTGCGGTTGTCCCACCATGGCGAGTCGGCGTCAGCTACCAGGCGCGGCAGCGCAATGTCCAGCGAACGCGCGCCCAGCAGGTTCTTGAACTGCAGCGCACCCAATTCGTCGGCCATGGCACTTTGCGCGATGCTGTAGAGCAGCTGGTTGAACAGCGTGGCGGGGACGCTGTCAACGGCATGCTGCCCTTTCCAGGCCGCGAGTTGATCAAGCAGCGCGCGCTCGGCCGGGTCGCTCACCACGCCACGCAGCACCGGTAGCACATGCTTCAGGATGCGCGGCCCGTAGGCGGTCTGGTCGTCGAGTTGCAGGGCCTGGCTGTTCGTGGTGTCCCACTTGCGCTTGTCGTCGCGCAGGTGGCTGTTGATCTGCTGCACCCGGTCTGGCAGGTGGTAATAGCCGGGTATCTCGATTCCGCTGGCGACCAGCGGCTGGTGGTTCGCCGACAACACGTATCCGCGTGCCGGGTTTTCTTCCTGCGGGTTGTCGGAGAACGGGTGAAAACCGGGCTTGTCGGCCTGCGACGTGCTGCCGTCCAGCATGAAGGTCGGATTCACCCCAGCCGGCCGGCGCGGCAGCTTGGCCGCCGCCCACCAGGCGATATCACCTGCCGCGTTGGCCCACACAATATTCAGGCCGGGAGCATGGATCTGGCTGGCAGCGGCACGCGCCTTGTCCAGCGTATCGGCGCGATTGAGCTGGTAGAAGGCGTCCAGTATCGGGTTCTCCGTTTCCAGGAAGGCCCACCACAAGGCAACCGGCGCCTTGCCGAAGTTGTCGGCAAAGGCGTCGGTGATGATGGGGCCGTGCGGCGAGCGGCGCAGCGTCAGCTTGAACGGGGCCTCGCCCTTGACCTGGATGGTTTCCTCGCGCGTCTGCAGATCCACCCATTTGCCCTGGTGCCAGACCTGGTTGGTATTGTCCGGGTTCGCTTTTTCCGCGATCAGGTCCATGTCGTCATTCTGGAACATCGTCATGCTCCAGCCAAACCGGGTGTTGTGGCCGAGCAGGGCCAGCGGCACCAGCGCCATGTGGTGGCCGTACAACTCGAACCCCGGCGCCGAGAGGTGGGCCTCGTACCAGACCGCAGGCGCGGCAAAGCCGATGTGCGGGTCCCCCGCCAGCAGGGGTTTGCCGCTGGCGCTGCGGCTGCCGGCCACGGCCCATGCATTGCTGCCCATGAAGGGGGGTGTACCGGCCAGCGCCAGCACGTCCTGGCTGGCACTTGCGAGACGATTCAGGTTTTGCCAGTCGGCGCCGGTCCAGGCGGCCATGAAGCCGGGTGTATCCACGCCCTTGGCATGCCATTCCAGGTCAAACACCTTCAGGTAGCTGGCGCCGAGCTGGTCGCGCACGAAGGTCATGGCCGGCTCGGTGCGCAGCGCAGCGGCAAAACTGTAGGCCAGGTAACCGGCCACCGCAATCGTGTCCTGCGGCGTGAAAGGGCGTTTCGGGATGCCCAGCACGTCGAACTCGAGCGGCGCCGGACGGCTGGCCTGGAACTGGTTGATTCCGTCGAGGTAGGCGGTCAGCGCGGCGTAGGACGGGCTGTTCTTGTCCATGCGCTGGGCATAGGCGTCGGCGTGGGCGCGGATACCCAGCGTACGGAACAGCTTGTCGGTCGTGAGCAGTTTAGGCCCCAGCACCTCGGCCAGTTCACCGCGTGCCAGGCGGCGCATCAGTTCCATCTGGAACAGCCGGTCCTGCGCCTGTGCATAACCGAGCGCGCGGTACAAATCGGCTTCGGAGCCGGCGCGGATATGCGGGACGCCGCGCTCGTCATAGCGAACTTCCACCGGCGCCTGCAGGTGGGTCAATGGCACCGTTCCGCTGCGTTGGGGCTGCTTGCCCGATACATGCCACGCCAGCACGATGGCGAGCAGCAGCAGTACGACGCCCAAGGCTATGCTAATGGTCTTGAGCGTGCGCCGCATGCCTCGGTCTCCGGTTCGTTCATTGCGTTGCCATGATACGGGCTCGGAATCGCGCTTGCGCTTGCCGCCGTCGCGCCATGGGTGTACCCTGCCAACCCCAGCGGCGTCCTCGCCACATTCCCCACCCTGCCTATTGGAGAACAACACCATGTCCCTGCGCATCAATGACACCGCGCCCAACTTCAGCGCCAAGACCACCCAGGGGGTGATCGACTTCCACCAGTGGATTGGTGACGGCTGGGCCATCCTGTTTTCGCACCCGAAGGACTTCACACCGGTGTGCACCACCGAGCTCGGCTACATGGCCGGCATCGAGCACGAGTTCACCAAACGCAACACCAAACTCATCGGCCTGTCCGTCGATCCGGTGGATAACCACCACAAATGGGCCAAGGAC
>JANNDB010000283.1:0-1983 GCA_031387285.1 Betaproteobacteria bacterium
ACCGTACTTGATGACCATGGTCTTGCCATGGAACTTGCGGATGTAGGGCAGGGCCTGGGCCAGGATTTCGGCCTTGTCGCGCGGGGAGATCATTGAGATGTCGGTCATGGCGTACGGGGGGTCGCAAAGTCTGGATGTTAGGCCACTGGCATTGGCTGCGGGTTCGATGCTTCGACGTAGCCGTGCACGCAGGCGGACAGGACAGCCCGGATGCCCGCTACATCACCTGCGTCAGCGGCACGGCGAAGGTCCAGAAGCAACTTCTGCAGCGCGTCCCAGCCGAGAAACTCTTCCTGCGCCTTCATGATCCGCGGATGCGCGGTCGGCGACGGGTTGTCACCGATGAGCAGCTCTTCATAGAGCTTCTCGCCCGGGCGCAACCCGGTGATAGTGATCTCGATGTCGCCGTCGGGCTCTTCGCCATCGCGCACCCGCAAGCCGGACAGCTCCACCATGTGCCGCGCGAGTTGCATGATCTTCACAGGCGACCCCATGTCGAGCACGAAAACCTCGCCGCCTTCGGCCATGGCGCCAGCATGCAACACAAGCTGCGCCGCCTCGGGAATCGTCATGAAGTAGCGCGTCACATCCGGATGCGTCACCGTAATCGGTCCGCCACTGGCAATTTGCGACCGGAACAATGGAACGACCGACCCGCTGGAACCAAGGACGTTGCCAAAACGAACCATGGAAAAGCGCGTAACGCCACCCTCGGGCGCCGCAGCCAATGCCTGCAACACCAACTCGGCCATGCGCTTGCTGGCGCCCATGACATTGGTAGGCCGCACCGCCTTGTCGGTGGACACCAGTATGACGTTGGCCACCCCCGCGGCAACGGCCGCGCGCGCGACGTTGAGTGTGCCGAACACATTGTTTGCAACGCCTTCACCCGGATTGCTTTCAACCATGGGCACATGCTTGTAAGCGGCCGCGTGGTAGAGCCAGTGCGGGCGATGCGCGTTGAAGACCTCGGCAAGCCGGCGCGGATTCGCCACGCTGCCCAGCACCGCGACCAACTCCAGCGCAATGGCCTTGGCCTGGCACAGCGCCAGCAGTTCCTGCTGGATGTTGTACAAACCGAACTCGTTGTGGTCGAACAGTACCAGGCGGTGCGGTCGTTGCAACGCCAGTTGGCGGCACAGTTCGCCGCCGATACTGCCACCGGCGCCGGTAACGAGCACGTCCAGGCCCGCAATGCTGCGTTCCAGCAATGCCGTACCCGCAGGCTCGCGGCCGAGCAGGTCTTCGACGTCCAGCTCGCGAAAGTCGCGCAGGGTGACGCGCCCGCTCGCCAAATCCGACATGCCGGGCAAGGTCCGCACGTGCACGGGCAGGGCACCCAGGCCCGCGATGATGGTATTGCGCCGGGCCCTGCCTGCGCTGGGCAGCGCGAGCAGGATATCGGTCACCGCATGGCGCTCCACCACGCCGGCGATGTGCGACGCCGGGAACACCGGGTGGCGGTTGATGCTGCGTCCGACCTTCGCCGGGTCATCGTCAACGAAACCGACCAGCATGTACTGCCGCGTGGTCGCAATCGCTGCCGCCGTCTGGACTCCTGCTGCGCCGGCGCCGTAGATCAGCAGCCGCCCTCTGGTGCCGCTGTTGCGCGGCAACACCGCCTGCAGCCAGAACCTGGCCGTCGCCCGGCTTCCAGCAACCAGCAGCAAAAATACCAGTGGCTGGATGATGCCGACACTGCGCGGAATCCCGGGCCAGCGCTGCCAGGCAAAAAGGGAGAACAGCATTGCGCCATATACGGCCACCGCGTACGCAATGGCCGTCAGTGCACCCAGCTCGGTATACCGGAAGATCGCCCGATACAAGCCAAACTTTATGAACACAGGCACCGCGAGCAGCGGCGCCAGGCCGTAGGCCAGCCATTGCGCACCCACGGGCCAGTGCAGGATATCCAGGCGAAGGCTGAATGCCAGCCAGGTGGAGACGACTGCCAGCCCCACGTCCAGAGCGGCCGCGGCAAAC
>JANNDB010000317.1:0-9318 GCA_031387285.1 Betaproteobacteria bacterium
GAGGGCCAGAATGGGCAAGGCTACGAGCATGGGCGCCAGCGTGCTGCGCAGGATCGCACGCAGGATCGCGGCGCGCGATTGCGCCCGTTCACCGACATAGACCTGCATGCCGCTCTCCGCGCCATACGCTGCAAAAACCCGCCACACCCGGCTGTCGATGCTGACGGTCTTGAGCCCGGACCGGAACGGCGGCGATGAATCGATCATGGGCCGCACGGGGGCGTTCGCAGAACGCAGTAGCAACTGCCCCTTGTGGAAAACCTGAAACGCCACTTTGGGCGCGTAGCGGTATAGCGCAGGCACATCGATCTCGTGGTCTTCGTCTTCTACGGCCCGGATCTGCTGCATCACCAGCAACGAAGCGGCCTGTGCCAGATGGCTGTCGAGCAATTCGTCGAGCTCGTCGCGTGCATCGACCCAGGTGAGAACGGCGACGATGAGCCAGATCAGCGCCACCACCCCGACCACGCGCAGGAGCAGGCGGCCCTGCAGTGAGCGTGGATCAATTGGCACTGGCGCTGCGCTCGCGTGTGATCATGTAACCGACGCCCCGAACAGTCTGTATCAGCGACGGCCCCAGCTTGCGGCGCAAGTGGTGGATGTGGACGTCGATGGTGTTGCTCTCCACCTCCTGCCCCCAACTGTACAGATGTAGTTGCAGTTGTTCGCGTGACAGCACCCGTCCGGCCGCCAGCATCAGTGCGTGCAGCAGGTCGAACTCGCGGCCGGCCAGTGGCACCGGCGTTGCATCCAGAATGACGCTACGCGCCGCAGGGTCAAGCACGATGCCATGGACTGTCAGCCGGTCTTTGGGTTGCCCGTGCGAGCGCCGCACCAGGGCGCGCAGGCGAGCTGCCAGTTCATGCAGGTCTACCGGTTTGACCACGTAGTCGTCGGCACCGGCATCCAGCCCGCGGATCCGGTCTGGAACGCCGTCGCGCGCAGTCAATACCAGGATGGGCAGCGTGACGCCGGCTTGACGCACCGTTGCCAGCACATCCAGTCCATCCATGCGTGGCAGGCCCAGATCAAGCACAGCCGCCGAATAGAAGCCGCTGCGCAATTCATGCTCGGCAGCCTGACCGTCGCGCACCCAATCGACCTGAAAGCCGTTTTGCCGCAAGCCAGCGCGCAGCCCGTCACCAAGCAACGCGTCATCTTCGGCCAGCAGGATGCGCATGACGCAATTATCCCGCGTCTGCCATGTGTGACGGCATGCTGGTTGCACGTACCCGAGTGGTGAAGCGGTCCGCGGCGTGCTGCGTCACGCGACGCCGGCGCCGGCAGTCGCCACATTCGCCGCGACTCTGGCACGTTCAATCAGCCAGGCACAGGCCACACCGAGCAATGCGCCGCACGCAATATCGGAAGGGAAATGCAGCCCCAAACTGACCCGGCTCCAGGCGATCAGAACGGCCGATGCCAGGGCCGCCACGCTCAACACCTGCCGACCCGTCGCCATACCCACGGTCGCGGCGAAAGCAAAGGCCACGCTTGCGTGCGTACTCGGAAAACCGGCCGAGTCCGCATGGCTCAACCAGGGTGTACCCAGCCCCAGGACAAAGGGTCTCGGCATGGGCGCGATGTGCTGGATGAATCGCGCTGCAGTCCAGGCAAGTGCTGCAGCCAGTGCAATCTGCACAACACGGCGGCGCACCTGCGCATCGCCCACAACCACAGCCCCGGCCATGCCGGCCACCAGCCATTGAGGCAGTTCCTGCGATGCGAAGCGGGCCAGCGCCAGCAGCCACACGGGTGTGGCGACGGTGGCATTGATCCAGGAAAAAAGCAGTGCGTCGAAGGCGTGCATGGAACAAGACCCGTGAAGTGACCACGAGACTGTGCACGCGCACTGTTAAAGCAGCATTAAGGGTTCGCCCGCTGGCTGGGCCGGGGCAAGGCCTTCCATGGCTGAACATCAAAAAACCAGTAACACGCAAATGTCACGAACCAGCATAACCATGCTGTCCACAGCGTGTGGCTCATGAAGTGTGCGCCGCGGACCTGCTGTGCCGCGCCGATGACTGTGCCGGCCAGCAATGCTGTGCCCAGCCAGAACCATGCGGCGCGTGGCGCGGCCTTGCGCAGGCCGAAATAACCCGAAAAGAAGCAGAAGGCTGCAGACGCGTGTCCGGCCGGAAAGCACTTGCCCTCACCGCCATCTGCAACACCCCAGGTCCAGTGCGACACATAGCGGGCAGGACCGCCAAACTCCGCCAGTTCCCACGGACAGCTCGTCGTGTTCCACTGCTTCAGTCCGGACGTGGCGAGCAGGGTGGCCATGGAGGCCAGCACGATACCGACCCGCTCCTTGCGCGACAGTTTGCGCAAGACGCCCACCGGCCACCAGATCGACAGCACAAGGGCGAACTGCAGAGCCCAGGCGACGCGGCGCGCGCCGCGGTGCAACACGCCCGAGAACAGCCAGTGGTCGCGGTAGGGAAAGCCGGATGCATCGCCGAACCAGCGGGCCATCCTCAGGTCCTGGCCGCCGAGGTCCCACAAGATGCAGACGGCCAATGCCACCAGGGTCCACAGGGCAATCTGACGGTAGGAGTGGGTGGAATCGGGTGGCATGGCGAATACTGTGCCGTGGACAAGGGCCACCGAGCATACACGCTGGGGTCAGGCGGTAAAATTCGATCAGGTTACCAAGCGGTTACGGAGCGCCGTGCCACGCGGAACAGTCAGGCTTTTCAATTTGGGAGATCACTACCATGGCTCTGGTTTCAATGCGCGAACTGCTCGACCATGCAGCCGCCAATGGGTACGGCATTCCGGCCTTCAACGTCAACAACCTCGAACAGGTACAGGCCGTGATGGCCGCCGCCGACGAGACCGGTGCGCCGGTGATCCTGCAGGCCAGCGCGGGCGCACGCAAGTACGCCGGCGAGCCGTTCATCAAACATCTGATCCAGGCGGCGATCGAGGCCTACCCGCATATCCCGCTGGTCATGCACCAGGACCACGGGCAAAGCCCCGATGTGTGCCAGGGTGCCATCAATCTGGGCTTCAGCTCGGTCATGATGGATGGTTCCCTGATGGCCGACGGCAAGACCATTGCGAGCTACGACTACAACGTGGATGTCACCCGCAAGGTGGTGGAGATGGCGCACGCCACCGGCGTGACGGTGGAGGGCGAGTTGGGGTGCCTTGGCTCGCTCGAGACCATGCGCGGCGACAAGGAAGACGGGCACGGCACGGACGCCACCATGACGGTGGACCAATTGCTGACCGACCCGGAGCAGGCAGCGGATTTTGTCAAACGCACCCAGCTCGACGCGCTGGCGATCGCCATCGGCACCAGCCACGGCGCCTACAAGTTCAGCCGCAAACCTACCGGCGACATCCTGGCGATTTCGCGCATCCAGGAAATCAACCGCCGCCTGCCCAATACCCATCTGGTGATGCACGGCTCGAGCAGCGTGCCGCAAGACCTGCTGGCCCTGATCAACCAGTATGGCGGCAAGATGAAGGAAACCTACGGCGTGCCGGTGGAGGAAATCCAGAAGGCGATCAAGTTCGGCGTACGCAAGATCAATATCGATACCGACATCCGCCTGGCGATGACGGCGGCCGTGCGCAAGTTCATGGCCGAGAACCCCGACAAGTTCGACATGCGTGATTGGCTCAAGCCCGCGCGTGAGGCCGCCAAGCAGATCTGCCGGGAGCGCTATGTGCAGTTCGGTTGCGAAGGGCAGGCTGGCAAGATCAAAGGGCGCAGCCTGCAGGTCGTTGCGGGGGAGTATGCCCGCGGCGCTCTGGCCCAGGTGGTGCACTGAGGGCCCTCGTGCGCAAGAATGTGTAGCGGATGAGCCACCCTCGCGGTGGCTTATCCGCTTCTGGTGGCCATAATCAGACGCTAGACATGACTCGAACAATTCCATAGGACGGCATGGCGACAAGGCGGCAAGGGACGAAAACTGCGATGGCAGGCGAACAGACGCCGAAAGCCGCCGCATCGCCCATCCTGAACGGCCCCTACAGCGAGCCATCCTTCCACTACGCGACCGCTTTGGACGGCTCGCTGGACTACGAGGCGCCGCGCAAGGGCCGCCGCATCTTTGCGCCGCAGACGCCGCAAGTTCCCGTCGGCAGACAGCCGCAGGGCAGCATGTTCGACCTGAACGATTTCGCCACCCAGTTCAGGGATGAACTGGTCAATCTGCTGCGCGAGCAGGTCGCGCAGTGGCGCGAGGCGGCGTACCCGGACGTCACCAGCCGCGTCACGCGCGACCTGCTCGAATTCTGGTTTCGCAATCCGGACCGCCCCTCCTGGAAGAAGCTCTTTTTCGCACAGCAGGAAGCGGTGGAGACCGCTGTCTGGCTCAACGAGGTGGCGCATAAATCCAATGCTGGAACGCACGTGCTCAACCGCTTGCGACAGGCCAATGAAACGGTCGAGGACCCGGCGAGTGTTCTGCCGCGCATGGCATTCAAGATGGCTACGGGCACCGGCAAGACCGTGGTCATGGCCTGCCTGATCCTCTACCACTACCTCAATCGCAGCCAGTACCGCAATGACACACGGTATGCCGACTACTTTTTGCTAGTGGCTCCTGGCATCACGATCCGCGACCGGCTGGGCGTGCTCCGCGTCGATACGCAGGCCGCGAACGATGCCGACGCGAGCGACTACTACCGTGAGCGCCAACTCGTTCCCGGCCACTACGCCGGCCTGCTGGCCGGTCTGAACGCGAAACTGGTCATCACCAACTACCACGCGCTGGAACCACGCCTGGTCAGCGGCAACAAGCGCAGCCCGATGGATGGCAAGCTCGGCCCCACCGGGGAGAGGGTGGAGGTTCGCGAAGACATGGCCCAGGTGCTCAAGCGTGTCCTCGGCCCGTTCAAGCTGGGACGGCGCCTGGTGGTCCTCAATGACGAGGCACACCACTGCTACCTGCCGCGTGCAAAGGGCCGGGATACCGACGAGGAAGCCAGTGCCACCGAAAACGAGCGCGCTGCGGTGTGGTTCAGCGGTTTGCGCGCCATCCCCAGTCGTTGGCGCCTGGCCAGTGTCTACGACCTGTCCGCGACGCCCTACTACCTGGCCGGCTCGGGTTGGCCGGCGTATTCGTACTTTCCCTGGGTGGTATCCGATTTCGGCCTGATAGAGGCCATCGAGGCGGGCCTGGTCAAGATTCCCTTCCTGCCCGTGGATGACACCTCCCAGGAGTTGGACGAGCCCAAGCTGCGAAACCTGTACGAGCATTGCAAGGAGGGTTTGCCCAAGAAAGGCCAACGCACTCAGCGCAGTGATGACAAGAAGGAAAACAAGTCCATCACTCAGATCGAACGCCCGCCAGCGCTGCCGCCCTTGCTGAAGAACGCCATGGAGCAGTTCTACAAGCACTATGAAGCCTACGAGCGCGGGCTGCGCGAGCAGGGTGAACGCGGCAAGGATTTGTTGTCATCGCCGCCTGTGTTCATCATCGTATGCAGCAACACCACCGTGTCCAAAGAGGTCTACAAGTACGTTGCCGGGTACGAGACCGTGGCGGACGACGGCAATGCCTTCGCGGTGTCGGGCACCTTGCCGCTGTTTTCGAACTTCGACACCATCACCGGCGCCCGCCGCCACAAGCCGCCCACCTTGCTGATCGACTCCGATGCCCTGGAACACTCGGGCCAGGTGAATGACGAATTCAAACGCGTCTTTGCGCCCGAAATCGAGGCCTTCAAGCGCGACTACCGCTTGAGTCGGCCTGACAAATCCGTTGATGCGCTGATGGATGGCGACTTGCTGCGCGAGGTTGTGAACACGGTCGGTCGGCCGGGCAAGCTCGGCGAACACATCCGCTGTGTGGTCAGCGTGGGCATGCTCACCGAAGGGTGGGACGCCAACACGGTCACCCACATCGTGGGTATCAGGGCCTTTGGGTCACAGTTGTTGTGCGAGCAAGTGGCCGGCCGTGCCTTGCGGCGTCGGCAGTATTTTCTGGACCCGAAAACCGGCAAGTTCCCGCCGGAGTACGCGCACATCATCGGCGTGCCGTTCAAGTTTTTCAAAGGCGGCAGCAGCGAGTTGCCCACACCGCAAGACATCTCCTACCTGCACGCCATGCCCGAGCGCGCCGAACTGGCCATGACCTTCCCCAATCTCGTGGGCTACAAGGTGGAAGCCGACGCGGACCGGGTCGAGGCCGACTTCAGCCTGTGCCCGAAGTTCACGGTCAACATGGCGGACCTCCCCGCTTTGACCACCATGGGCACCGCGTTTTCCGGCGACACGGTGCAGCTGCGCAACGACCCCGACAAGTTGCGTGACCTGGAGGTGGTGTACTGGGTGGCCAAGGAAGTGCTGTCGCGTTACTACCGCGACGAAAGCGGCCGCCCCTTGCTGGAGAAATTTACGGACATCAGGCGTATCGCCCAGCGGTGGTACGACGGCCAGATAGATGTAGTGGGCGAGACCGATGTGCGTTTCAGGCGCATGGTGCGCTTGTTTGCACCCGAGGCCGTGGTGCAGAGCGTCTATGCTGGCATCGAAGCGGCGGCGATTGAACGCCATGTTGCTGGCACAACCCACATCATCCCGCTACTGAATCGCTACAACCCCGAGGGCAGCTCGGTGCATGTGCGTGCCAGCACGGCCAAGCCCGTTTACCCGACAAAAAAGAGCCACGTCAACCTGGTGGTGGCCGACACCGACAGCTGGGAACAAATCGCCGCCAAAACTTTCGAGCAGATCGATGCGGTGCAGAGTTATGTGAAGAACGCGTTCCTGGGATTCGAGATTCCCTATGTGGACAAACAAGGCGTGGAGCGGCGCTATCTGCCGGATTTCCTTTGCAAGGTCAAGACACCCGACGACGAGTTGTTCTACCTGATCGTGGAAGTGACGGGTTTTTCGAGGGACAAGGAACTCAAGCGCTATTTCACGACAGAGCGCTGGTTGCCGGCCGTCAATGCGCAGATCAAGGAGCCGTTTGCACCGCGCTGGCATTTTGTCGAGATCACCGACATCGCGCGCATCAAGAACGATTTGGTTGCGGCGATAGAGCGCATCAGCACTGAGGTGGACGAGGCTGCCGAACAGACCTTCTGGCGGGGTGTCAGCATGGACGGCCTGAACCGGCTTTGGGACAACGAAGAAGACGAAGTCTGGAACGACCTGTGAACCCGCCTGCAAGCTCGAACCCCATGGGTCGCGCCTCAGGGCTCACAGTGGGGGACATCGTTCTCGTGGCCTACCCCTTCAGCGACGGCTCTGCCAGCAAGCAGCGCCCGGCCCTGGTGCTGGCCACATTGGATGCGTACGGAGACGCCCTGTTGATGGGCATCACGACCAAGGCGGACGCAAAGAACACGCTCGCGCTTGGGGACGCGGACTTCTCTCAGGGCAGGCTTCCACGCACCAGTTGGCTCAAGTCCGCCAGCGTGACCGCCGTCCACCACAGCAACATCATCAAAGTTCTGGCCAGAGTCAAGCCGCTTGTGTTGAGCGCGGCCCGATCACAGATTTGCCCGCGCCTGGGCTGCCAGTAAATACGAGCATGGCCACCACAAAATCCTCCGTCGGGAAATCCCCCAAGGGGTCCAAGCCCCCCAAAGCCACCGCGGGTGAAACCGCCGTGGGCTCCAACAAACCGGTGGATTCGGTCAAGCACGCAAAGGCCCAGCGCCTGTTCATCCCGAGCCGCGAAGAAGCCGGCCAGGAAGCCGACGCCCTGCAAGGCCATCCCACCGTCAAGGCCGTGCCGTTGAACCCGGTGACGCACCGCGGCCAGGACCCGGAGTTGTACTGGGTGCACAAGTACGACGCCGATGACCAGCAAACCGCGCTCCAGGTCGATATCCGCAGCCTGTACCGCCACGAACACATCGCGCCCGAAAAGATCATCGCGCGCCTCTATAGCCTGAAGGGCCGCGACGACACGCAGAACGAGTTGTTCACCAATGAGCTGTTCGGCAACCCGTTGGCCATGGATGAGCTGGACAAGCCGCTGTCTTACTACAAACAGGCAGACAAGTGGCAGAACCGCCTGGTGCAGGGCGACAGCCTGCTCGTGATGACCAGCCTGCTGGAGCGCGAAGGCATGGCCGGCACCGTGCAGTGCATTTACATCGACCCGCCCTACGGCATCAAGTACGGCAGCAACTGGCAGATGCGGCTGAATGATCGCAACGTGAAGGACGGCGCCGACGAGAACCTGAGCGGCGAGCCCGAGGTGATCAAGGCGTTTCGCGACACCTGGGAGCTGGGCATCCATTCTTACCTCTCGTATCTGAGAGACCGCTTGCTGGTGGCGCGCGAGTTGCTCAATGCATCAGGCTCGTGCTTTGTGCAGATCAGTGATGAGAACGTGCACTTGGTGCGGTGTTTGATGGATGAGGTATTTGGGAGTGAGAATTTCATTGCACTGATTACGGTTCAGAAAACGGCGGGACAGACCTCTCGTTACCTGGCTGGGACGGTGGACTACTTGATTTGGTACGCCAAAGGCATTGAGCAGTTGAAGTATCGACAACTCTTTGTCGAGAAGTCTATCGCCGGCGATGGCGGGGACATGTACCAGTTCGTTGAAATGCCGGATGGGACACGGAGAAGGTTGACAAGAGAGGAACGACAAGAAAAGGTGCCGTTAAAAGAGGGGGCGAAGGTTTACCGTCTGGGGGATATCACTTCACAGCGGCAGGGTAGACCATCTGGTGAGGGAAGCGCGATGTTCTTCCCCGTGACAATTGAGGGCAAGCAATACCTTCCCCCCGCTTCCAGGGGTTGGACCACCACAGAGCAAGGAATGGGGACCCTCTTAACCAAGGGACGGATATCCGCCCAAGGTCAGCGGCTCGCTTACATCAGATACCTCGATGACTTCGCGGCGTTTCCGATTGGAAATAACTGGGTTGACACTGGTGGAGCATCGGATCGTGTTTATGTTGTGCAAACGTCGGAAAAACTTGTTGCTCGTTGCTTGCTGATGTGTACCGACCCCGGCGATCTCGTTCTTGACCCCACTTGTGGCAGCGGCACCACCGCTTATGTCGCCGAGCAATGGGGCCGTCGCTGGATCACCTCCGACACCTCGCGCATCGCACTCAACATTGCCAAGACGCGCCTCATGACCGCCACCTTCCCCTGGTACAGGTTGAGCGATGTAGCGGGCCACGACATCCGCCATGGCTTTGTCTACAAGAGCGTGCCGCACGTCACGCTCAAAAGCCTGGCGAACAACGAACCGCCCGAGACCGAAACCCTGTTCGACCAGCCCGAGCAGGACAAGAAAAAGCTCCGCGTCGCCGGCCCGTTCACCGTCGAAACCCTGCAAAGCTTCGAGCCCCTGGCCCCCGACCAGATTGCCGAGGCCAACA
>JANNDB010000323.1:0-2404 GCA_031387285.1 Betaproteobacteria bacterium
GGCGCAGACCCTTGATTGCCGGCGCAATGGCGCTGTTCTGTGGCTCACGCTTCGTTGCTGCCCAGACGCCAGCCAAGGTCTGGCGCATCGGTTACCTCTCGCAAGGCGCCGGGGAGAACAACAACACGCGAGCCTTCGTCGAGGGGATGCGCGCCCTGGGCTACATCGAAGGGCGAAATGTTTCCATCGAGTACCGCTTCTCCGGCGAGCAGTGGGACCGCCTTCCCGTCCTGGCGAATGAGCTGGTGCAACTCAAGGTGGACATCATCGTGACTGACGGCTCGCGGCCTGTCGCCGCGGCCAAGGGCGCAACCAGTACCGTCCCCGTCGTCATGACGGCTCCGTCTGACCCCGTCGGAAGTGGTTTCGTCGCCAGCCTTGCGCGCCCCGGCGGCAACCTCACGGGCATGAGTATGACCTCCAGCGATCTGGCGGCCAAGGATCTGGAGCTGTTGCGAGAGTTTGCTCCCAAGGCCACCCGGGTCGCGCTGCTGACAAATTCGACCAGCACTGGAAAGCGGTTCACCGAACAATTGCAAACTGCGGCCAGAAGGACGGGGATGACGCTCGCGGTCCAGGCGGTGGAAAAAGCCGAGGAGCTCCCAGGGGCGCTTGCAGCGTTGTTGCGAGAGCGCCATCGAGTTCGCAGCGCTCAATCGCCTGCCGGCGATCTACGGCAGCCGCACGCTCGCGGATTCTGGCGGCTTGTTGTCCTACGGGCCCGACCTGACCGAAATGTTCCGGCGCGCGGCCTACTTTGTGGATCGCATAGTCAAGGGGGCCAAACCAGCCGACATGCCGGTGGAGCAGCCGACCAAGTATGAACTGTTCATCAACCAGAAGACTGCCAGTGCGCTCGGCCTGACGATCCCGCAGTCGCTGCTGCTGCGGGCCACTGAGGTGATTCAATGACGATGGTGCGCAGATCATTGCTCATCGCCAGCTCAATGCTGCTTGCAGCACCCTGCAGCACTTTCTCGCAGACGACCAGCAAGGTCTGGCGCATCGGGTTTCTGGCCGTTCGGGCGGTCCCACCATCGCCCAACCCGGATCCTTTTTACATGGCATTCCTTCAAGATCTACGAGAGCTTGGTTACGCCGAAGGAAAGAACCTGGAAATGGTATGGCGCTCGTCGGTCGGCAAGAATGAACGCCTGCCACAGCTCGCGGCGGAGCTGGTCCAGATGAAATTGGATCTCATCGTTGCAATTGCTTCCACCCCGTTGCGCGCGGCGCAGCAGGCGACCGGGACAATTCCAATCGTGTTTGTCGCAGTCGGCGATCCGGTCGCGTTGGGCTTTGTCGCCAGCCTTTCCAGACCGGGGAAAAACATCACCGGTGTATCGATCCAATCCACTGACCTCAGCATCAAGAGCCTGGAGTTTCTGGGCGCCGTGGTTCCCAAGCTGTCGCGCGTGGCGGTGCTGTTGAATCCAACCAATCCTACTGCCCGCCCGGTATTGAATCAGATTCAGCTTGCGGCTGGCCCCGCCAATATCAGTGTCTCGGCATTCGAGGCAGAGAGCGAAAGCCAGATCGACGCAGCATTTACAGCGTTCGCGCGAACGCGCCCCGACGCACTGATCGTGGGCCCAGACCCATTTTTCACAGGCCGGGCGCGCCAGATCGCGGAGTTGGCGACACGCAACCGGCTACCCGCGATTTATTCGTTTAACCCGCACCCCGAGGCGGGTGGCCTTATGAGCTACGGGGAGAACCTCACCGCAAATTTCCGCCGCGGTGCCAGCTACGTCGACCGGGTCTTGAAAGGGGCAAAGCCGGCAAATCTGCCGGTCGAGCAGCCGACCAGGCTCGAACTGGTTCTGAATATGACGACCGCCCGGGCCCTGGGCCTCAAGATTCCGCAGTCCATGCTGCTGCGTGTCGACCGGGTGATTGAATGACCAGCCGTCTGCCGAGGTCAGCCGATATCCGACAGCGCAATCGGCTACGGCATTGGAGTGCAGCCTCACCTCGAGCGCCCTACCCTGGGGCGGCGCCTGCGCAGCCAGCCCAATGTAGGCAAGGAGCTTCCTGAGCACCGGCCGCTTCAGGATGGCGGCGATGGTCTTGAGCTTCCCGGCGCCACAGTTCGGGCAGCGCTGCATGTCGATGCCAAGACCAGCACCAGGGGCTGCCGCACGACCGGGCTCAGCTTCGACCTGAACGGCCGCGTGCTTCACTGTTGCCGTCGATGTCGGAAACTAGAAGCTCGCGCGCCATCGCGCCCCACAGGTTCAACACCTTCTGCCCGGCGTGCGGCCCGAAGGCGATGCAGCAGGTACCATGCTGCCGCCCAGGATCCTTCCGTGGCCAAGATTGGGCTGGAAGTCATCAGAAAATCTATCGATAATGTTTTTCTACGCATTTACTCAAATCATCATGGCCGATAAGACACCGGAAC
>JANNDB010000377.1:0-3698 GCA_031387285.1 Betaproteobacteria bacterium
GCTTCGAACTGGCAGTGCGCGCGGTGCTCGGCCAGCAGATCACCGTGGCCGCAGCGCGCACGCTGGCGCAACGGCTGGTGGACCGATTTGGCGAGCCGATTGCCACGCCGCACGCCGCACTCACGCACCTGTTTCCGGACGCCGCCACTTTGGCCATGGCCAGTGCAGACGACCTTGGCGCACTGGGCATCGTGAAGCAGCGCCAGCGCGCCATCAGCGCACTTGCGAACGCGGTGGCCAGCGGCGCCCTGCAATTGCATGCCAATGCCGACATCGCAGCCACGCTGGCCGCGCTGCAGGAACTGCCCGGCATCGGCGACTGGACGGCCCAATACATCGCGATGCGCGCGCTGCGCTGGCCGGATGCCTTCCCCAGCGGTGACATCGCGTTGCACAACGCACTCGGCGTGCGCGCGCTCAAGAACCCGGCGCGCGAAGCGCTTGCGCGCTCCGTGGCCTGGCAGCCCTGGCGCAGTTACGCCGTAGTGCGGGCCTGGAGCACCTTGCCCGCGCCCGGCAAATCCACCAAGACGAATTGAAAGTCACCCCATGCCATTCGACAAAAACACCATTCGCAGTTGCGCCTACCAGAGCCCGCTCGGCGCCATGACACTGGCCGCCACCGATACCGGACTCGCCGGCGCCTGGTTCGACGACCAGCGCCACATGCCCGACATGGCCGGCTGGCACAGCGAGCCGGCGGACCCGACGCTGCGCCGCGCCCTGCAGCAGTTCGACGAGTACTTCGCGGGAACACGCACGGTATTCGATCTGCCGCTGGACCTGCGCCACGGCACCCCTTTCCAGCAACTGGTCTGGAACGCCTTGCTGCGCATCCCGTTCGGCGGCAACACCACCTACGGCCGCCTCAGCGACAGCATCGGCAAGGCGGCGGCAGTGCGTGCTGCGGGCAGCGCAATCGGACGCAACCCGCTGGGTATCATCGTCCCCTGCCACCGTGTGCTGGGCGCCGATGGCTCACTCACGGGTTACGCCGGCGGGCTGGAACGCAAGGCGGCGCTGCTGCGGCTCGAAGCCCGAGGCGCCCAACACCCACTTCCCGCATGACACGAAAATCCCTGCCCCTCGAATTCATTGCGCTGGCCGCGATCTGGGGCTCTTCCTTCCTCTTCATGCGCCTGGGCGGCACCGAGTTCGGCGTCCTTCCAACGGCAGGCGTGCGGGTTATCGTCGGCGCGCTGGTGCTGATGCCGCTGCTGTGGTTCAGCGGCCACTGGAGCGCGTTGCGGGCACGGGCCGGCACCATCCTGCTGGTCGGCTTGTTCAATTCCGCATTGCCGTTCGTGCTTTTTGCCTACGCCGTCTCGTCCATCACGACCGGCCTGTCCGCCATCCTGAATGCCACCGTGCCCTTGTTCGGCGCGCTGGTGGCCTGGTGGTGGCTGAAGGACCGGCCTGACAACGCCCGCATCCTGGGGCTGGTGATCGGTTTCATCGGCGTGATGCTGCTGTCGTATGACAAGGCCAGCTTCAAGCCGGGCGGCGGTGGCTGGGCGGTGCTGGCCTGCCTGCTGGCGACGCTGTCCTACGGGCTTTCGGCGAACGCGGCCAAAAGATACCTCACCGGCGTGCAACCGCTGGCCATCGCCACAGGGAGCCAGATCGGTGCCGCGATCGGCCTCGTGGTGCCGACCGTGTGGTTCTGGCCGGTACACAACCCGGGCCTCACTTCGTGGCTCGCCCTGCTGGCGCTGGGCGTGGTGTGCACCGGGGTGGCGTACATCCTGTACTTCCGCCTGATCGCGCATCTCGGGCCGGCGCGTGCCGTGACGGTCACCTTCCTGGTCCCGGTGTTCGCCCTGCTGTACGGCACGCTGCTGCTGGATGAAAGCCTCACCTTGTGGATGCTGCTGTGTGGTGGCGTCGTGGTGCTGGGGACGGCGCTGGCGGCGGGTGTGCTGCGCCTGCCGGCGACCAGGTAGGTGCGACGACCCGCGCCGATCGGGTACTTGGCGGTGCGGCACAATTTCACCCATGACCCAAAGCGCACAGTCGAACCTCTACCCGCCCATCGAACCCCGGCGCAGCGGCATGCTGGCAGTCGACGCCCTGCACACGCTGTACTGGGAGGAATCGGGCAACCCGAATGGCCTGCCGGTGCTGTTCCTGCACGGCGGTCCGGGTTCGGGTTGTTCGCCGCAGCATCGCCAGTTTTTTGATCCGGCGTATTACCGCATCGTGCTGTTCGACCAGCGAGGCGCGGGCAAGTCTACGCCACTGGGTGAGACCCGCAACAACACCTCGCCCTTGCTGATCGAGGACATCGAACGTCTGCGCGCCATGCTGGGCATAGAGCGTTGGCTGGTGTTCGGCGGCTCCTGGGGATCTACGCTGGCGCTGGCGTATGGGCAGGCGCACCCGGCGCGCTGCCTGGGCTTCGTGCTGCGCGGAATCTTCCTGTGCACACCGGTGGAGGTCGACTGGTTCCTGCATGGCATGGGCCACTTCTTCCCGCAGGCCCAAGCGGATTTTCTGGCGCCGATACCACCAGAAGAACGTGGCGACCTGCTGGAGGCGTATTGCAAGCGCCTGTTCAGCGACAACCCGCAAACCAGTGCCGAGGCCGCGCGCACATGGAGTGGTTACGAGGGCAGTTGCCTGTACCTGTTGCCACACCCGGACGAGCAGCAACGCTTCGAGGACCCGGAAGTCGCCGTCAGCGTCGGACGACTGGAAGCGCACTACTTCCGCAATCAGGGATTCATGGAGCCCGACCAGTTGATCCGCAACGTGGAGCGCATCCGCCACCTGCCGGCCATCATCGTGCAAGGCCGCTACGACGTGATCTGCCCGCCTGTCACGGCCTGGCGGCTGCACCAGGCCTGGCCCGAGGCGCGGCTGCAAATGATCGAGGACGCGGGTCACGCAGCATTCGAGCCGGGCATCGAAGCCGCGCTGGTGCAAGCCTGCAACCGGTTTCGCGACCACGGACAGTTCCGGCGGCGCAATGGACCCTGAGCACCGCCGGGCCGCTCCCAAGGCGCTCGCTACGGAGCCCGCAGGGCGAAGTTCACCGAATACGCAGCGCTTGACACAGGCGCTGCGCACGCTGCTGCAAACCCAGCGCGTGGCAGCACTGGGAACCATCAACGCGGACGGGACCCCGCTGGTTTCCATGGTTCCGTTTGCTGTGGAATCAGCCAGCGCATCTGCCGTGATCCATGTGAGTGGCCTCGCTGCACACACTGGCAACCTGCAACGAAACCCAGCTGTGTCGCTGATGGTGATGCTGGCAGAGAAAGCGGGTGAACCCGTCCACGCATTGCCGCGTGTCACGCTGGAAGCCAGCGCCGAGTTGCTGGATGCCGAAACGCCTCTGTGGAGTACATGCCGCGCAGCGTACCTGCAGCGTTTTCCGGAAGCCGAGCCGATGACTTCCCTGGGTGACTTCCGGTTCGTTGCTCTGCGTATTTCGCAAGCGCGGCAGGTGGCGGGGTTTGGGGCTGCGCGTACTGTGTCTGCAGAAGAAATGGCGCGGGTTCTTTCGGCTTGAGCGCGCGCGGGGCAGCGCTTGTGGCAGGTCAATGAGGCTGGGCAGGGGCCTCTGCTCCGTCTCCTCCGAAACGGCTGCGCCGTTTCACCCCCTTAAGCTGCGCAGAGACCCCTGCCCAGCCTCATTGACCGGGAGACGTGTTTCGCGCGCGCCGCGTGGGGGAGTTCGCCGCCGCGCGCCCAGG
>JANNDB010000380.1:0-2731 GCA_031387285.1 Betaproteobacteria bacterium
CTGACTCCGCAAGTATTCGCGAGGGCGCCAGTCGCACCGACGTGAGCGCAGAATTCGATGACACAGCAGCTCTGGCGCCCTGGTTGCACGATGCCGGTTTCGACCGGTCCGACAGCCTGCTGCTGCGCCGCACCGTCGACCTGCATGGCAAGAGCCGCGGCTGGATCAACGGCAGCCCGGCCACAGCCACGCAGTTGCGCGATCTCGGCGAGCAGCTGCTCGACATCCACGGCCAGCATGCCTGGCAGAGCCTGACCCGTCCGGATGCCGTGCGCGACCTGCTCGACGCTTTCGCGCGCATCGACCGCAGCCAGCTCACTGCCGCCTGGCAGCACTGGCGTGGCGCGGCCAAGACGCTGGCTGAGGCACAGGCGGCGCAGGAGTCGCTACAGCGCGAACGCGAGCGGCTGGCCTGGCAGATCGGCGAACTCGACAAGCTGGCCCCCCTGTCAGAAGAGTGGGACGAACTCAACACCGCGCATGGGCGCCTCTCCAATGCCCAGGCGCTGCTGGACGCCGCCCAGGCGGCCTTGCAGGCGCTGCAGGGAGAAGACGGCAATGCCATCGATCCCGTGAACAGCGCGCTGGCCGCTTTGCAGGCGCAAGTGCAACATGAGCCCGCTTTCAGGGCATTGACGGAAGAACTGGCCTCCAGCCTGGCGCAACTGGAAGACGCGGCGCACAGCCTGCGTGGCTACCTGCGCAAAGCCGGGCCGGACCCGCAGCAACTTGCCCAGCTCGATGAGCGGCTCGCGCTGTGGCTTGCATTGGCGCGCCGTTACAAACGTCTGCCACAGGAACTGCCGACGTTGCTGGCCGGCTGGAAGTCAGAACTGGCACAACTCGACGCCGCAGCCGATGTCCAGGCGCTGCAGGCGGGCGAGCAGGCGGCCCGCAAAGCCTACAGTGCCCAGGCCGCCGCTGTTTCCAAAGCCCGCGCCAAGGCCGCGCCGGCGCTGGCACGCAGCATCACACAGGCAATGCAGGGCTTGGGCATGGAAGGTGGCCGATTCGAGGTGAGCCTGCAAGCGACTTCGCAACCCATGCCCTACGGCATGGAAGATGCCTCGTTCCTGGTCGCAGGGCACGCCGGCAGCACGCCGCGACAGGTCAGCAAGGTGGCCTCAGGCGGTGAGTTGTCGCGCATCGCACTTGCAATCGCCGTGGCCACAAGCCGGTTGGGCACAGCGCAGACGCTGCTTTTTGACGAGGTGGATGCGGGCATCGGCGGCGCCGTCGCCCAGACCGTTGGCCGCCTCATGCAACAACTCGGTCGCGACCGGCAGGTGCTGGCTGTTACGCACCTGCCGCAGGTCGCGGCATGTGCCGACCACCATCTTGTCGTATCCAAACGCTTGCAAGGCGCCATCACACTGAGCGCCGTTGCACCGGTGCACGGCGAGGCCAGAGTGAGCGAGGTAGCCCGTATGCTGGGTGGCGAGCACATTCTGGGAACCACCCTGGCGCACGCCAAGGAATTGCTGCTGTCCCCTTCTTCAGACCGAGCGGATTAGACACCGATGGACCTCGAACTGATACTGATCACCGGCATGTCCGGCTCCGGCAAGTCGGTAGCCCTGCACGCGCTGGAAGACGCGGGTTTCTACTGCGTGGACAACCTGCCGCCCGAACTGCTGCTCGACTTCGTCAAGCTGCAGGTGCAGCGCCAAGCCAACCGGGTTGCGATCGCCATGGACATCCGTAGCGCGACTTCGCTGCCGCAGGTTCCGGGCCACCTGCGCACACTGGCCAAGCAGGGCGTGGTCATCAAGTCCTTGTTTCTCGATGCCACCACCGACACCCTGGTGCGGCGTTATTCCGAGTCGCGCCGCAAGCACCCGCTGTCGCAGTCCGAATCGGACGAACCCGACGCCGACGGCCAGATGAAATTGCGCGAGGCCATCGAGATGGAGCGCGAGTTGCTGGCGGATCTGCGCGAACATGCCCATGTGATCGACTCCAGCCTGATCCGGCCCTCGCAGCTGCAGCGTTACGTGCGCTCGATGATGGTGTTGGAGGGCACCCGGCTGACGCTGGTTTTCGAGTCCTTTGCGTTCAAGCGCGGCATTCCCGGCGACGCCGACTATGTATTTGACGTGCGCATGTTGCCCAACCCGCACTACGAGCCCGATCTGCGCGCGCTGAACGGCCGGGATGAACCGGTGATCGAGTTTTTCCGGCTTCAGCCCGACGTGGAGAAGATGCTGCGCCACATTGCAAGCTTTCTCGATACATGGCTCGCGGCACTGGCGGACGATCACCGCAGCTATGTCACGGTAGCCATCGGTTGCACCGGCGGGCAGCACCGTTCCGTCTACCTTGTGGAGGAACTGGCGCGCACCTTCTCATCGAACTGGACCACCCTGAGCCGCCATCGCGAACTGGACGCAACGCCGGGGCGTTATCCGGTAACCTCGTTTGGCTGGCTGCAAAGCTGATGCAATAGGACGCGCACGGGTGCGGGCAAGCCAAGTACTGCCCACTGCGCCGGCAGAAAGCGCGCCCCGAGCGGCCACGCGCCAGTAGCTGCAGGCACCTGCAACAGCACCGGGTGCAAGTGCAGATCATTATGCGTCAGCACATGTTTGACCGCCTCCAGATCGCGCAGAGGTGCACGGTAACGCGCCGGCAGTGCCTGCGCCAACGCCTCACGGCTGTCAAACCAGGGCAGGCAATACAGGCCGCCCCATACTCCACGGGAAGGCCGCCGCTCCAGCCATACCGCGCCGCT
>JANNDB010000398.1:0-2316 GCA_031387285.1 Betaproteobacteria bacterium
CACCGCCGGCGGCGCGACCTGGGTGTCGCTGCACCACGGCGGCGGCGTGGGCATGGGTTATTCGCAGCATGCGGGCGTGGTGATCGTGTGCGACGGCACCGACGCCGCCGCCAAACGCATCGAGCGCGTGTTGTGGAACGATCCGGCCACCGGGGTGATGCGCCATGCCGACGAGGGCTACGACATCGCGGTGGGCACTGCGCGCGAGCAGGGCCTGAACCTGCCGATGCTGGGACGCTGAAATGATTTTGCAACCTGGGCAACTGACACTCGATCAACTGCAGGCCATCCATGCCTCGGTGCAAGCCCTGGAGCTTCCTGCGGCCGCGCGCGGGGTGATCCGCGCCAGCCAGCAGGTGGTGCAGGCGGCGGCCGACGGCGACGCACCGGTGTATGGCGTCAACACCGGCTTTGGCAAACTCGCCAACCAGCGCATCAGCAAGGCGCAGCTCGCGACCTTGCAGCTCAACCTGATCCGCTCCCACAGCGTCGGTGTGGGCGCGCCGCTCGGGCCACAGGTCGTGCGCCTGATGCTGGCGCTCAAGGCTGCCAGCCTGGCGCGCGGCCACTCCGGTGTGCGCGAGGTGGTGGTGGACACGCTGATCGCGGTCCATAACGCCGGCCTCATCCCGTACGTGCCGTCCCAGGGTTCCGTAGGTGCATCGGGGGACCTGGCGCCGCTGGCCCACATGACGCTGGCCCTGTTGGGCGAAGGCGACATGCTGGAAGACGGCAAGCCGGTACCGGCCCAGGCCGCATTGCAGCGTGCAGGCATCCAACCGCTCACGCTCGGTCCCAAGGAAGGCCTGGCACTGATCAACGGCACGCAGACCTCGACTGCACTGGCCCTGCATGCGCTGCTCAGCTTCGAACCGGTGCTGGAGGCGGCGCTGGTGATCGGTGCGCTCACGGTGGACGCCGCGCGCGGCAGCGACGGCCCCTTCGACCCGCGCATCCACGCGCTGCGTGGCCAGCCCGGCCAGATCGACGTGGCGCAGTATTACCGCAGCCTGCTGCAGGGCAGCGAGATCCGCCATTCGCACCTGGACGGCGACGACCGCGTGCAGGATCCGTACAGCCTGCGTTGCCAGCCCCAGGTCGTGGGCGCCTGCCTGGACCAGCTGCGCCATGCGGCGCGGGTGCTGGTGTGCGAGGCCAACGCCGTCACCGACAACCCGCTGGTGTTCGCCGACGATGGCGCGATGATCTCGGGGGGGAACTTCCATGCCGAGCCGGTGGCCCTGGCCGCCGACGGCATGGCGCTGGCCATTGCCGAAGTCGGCGCCATCGCCGAGCGGCGCATCGCCATGCTGATCGACAGCGGCGTGTCGCGCTTGCCGCCGTTCCTCACGGCCGATGCAGGCCTCAATAGTGGCTTCATGATTGCGCACGTCACGGCCGCCGCGCTGGCTTCGGAGAACAAGTCACTCGCGCACCCGGCCAGTGTCGATAGCCTGCCGACCAGCGCCAACCAGGAAGACCATGTATCGATGGCGACCTTCGCCGCGCGCCGCCTGCAGGCCATGATCAGCAACACCGCGCACATCCTGGGCATTGAATGGCTGGCTGCGGCACAAGGCATCGAGTTTCTGCGGCCGCTGCGCAGCTCAGCTGCGCTGGAGCAGGCGCATGCGCTGCTGCGACAGCGTGTGCCGTCCATGGCGCAGGACCGCTACCTCGCGCCGGATATCGAATACGCCACGACGCTGGTACGCAGCGGCACGCTGGCCCATATCCTGCGAAGCCTGCCAGACCTGCCCAGGCTCTGGATTCCCGCTTGATCCTGCATGATTTCCCCAACCACAACCAAAACCTCAGAAAGAGAGACAACATGAAGAAGACCCTGATCACATTCGCCGCCGCAAGCCTGCTGGGCGCCGCCGCCCTGGCACAGGAAACCAAGGTGGTGATTGCCATCTCCGGCTGGACCGGTTTTGCGCCGCTGACGCTGGCCAAGGAAGCCGGCCTCTTCAAGAAGCACGGCCTGGATGTGAGCATCAAGAAGATCCCGCAGAAGGACCGCCACCTGGCGATCGCCAGCGGCGACATCCAGTGCGCGGCCACCACGGTCGAGACCTGGGTCGTCTGGAATGCCAACGGGGTGGCCACGACGCAGATCTTCCAGCTCGACAAGAGCTACGGCGCCGACGGCATGGTGGTCAAGCCCGGCATCGGCAAGATCAGCGACCTGAAGGGCAAGACCGTGGCCGCCGACGCGCCGGGCACCGCGCCCTACTTCGGCCTGGCCTGGATGCTGAAGAAGAACGGCCTGAGCATCAAGGACGTGAAGGTGGTCAACCTGAGCCCGCAGGCCGC
>JANNDB010000431.1:0-2086 GCA_031387285.1 Betaproteobacteria bacterium
GCGCAGGAATTTGTATCAACCAACACTCAAACCACAGTCACCAGCACAAGCTCGACCGGGTTCGTGGTAATGCCGAACACCGTGGTGAATGGTTCGGACACATATAAGGTGTCGAGAGCCGGATGCGCCTTGGGCTGCTGAAGATAGGGGCGTTTGCCCAGATCGAGGCCCATCAAATCGGCGCGACTGGCGCCGATGACTTTTCCAGAGACGTCGATAGCCAGCATGGTTCGCACGCCCGGCATGGCGTCGCTGAGGGCTTTCAGGCGATTGCTGATCTGCGCTTCCTGCCCACTCTTGATCAGCGCCACCACGTCGTCGCGGACATTGGTCAGGGCGGCGCTGGCGCCCGATAGCTGCTGGCTCAGGTTTTCGTCAATGACGCGGGCGTGTGCGAGAAGGCTGTCACGCTCACGCGACATGGAGAGCTCGTAATCCCGGTAAACCAGATACCCAAACGCGGCACCTAGCACGACCAGCAGCAAAATAGCAAGCGGCCACTGGGTACGGTGTTGGCCCAAATCCGCTGGATTTTGTTGCGCCATGGTCAATTTGCATCATAGTCTTGTACGGATGAGGTGGGCCAGCTCGGAAAAATAGATCCGCGATCTGGATGCTTGGGCAGACCCGCAGCAACTCTTGCCGGCAGTCATAGGTTTGAAAGGACCGACCACCTCACGTTCGGCCCGCCAACACCTGCCGCGCCAAATGCGAACTCACCTTCTCAGCCCCCCGATCACCTGCCGCTGCTCAATCCAATCGTCCGGCAACTCGCACCGCATGAAGAACTCCAGCGACAACCCCACCGGCTCCCTGCCCCTGGCGACGTCCTCCGCGATATCCGGCGCCAGTCGCGCCAGTTTGAGGATCTTCTGGATCCGCACCCGGCCGACGCGTTCTACCGCTGCCAGCTCCGCCACGCTGGCCAGCCGGCCGGAATCCAGCAACTGCTGCCAGTAGTGGGCACGCGACAAGGCTTTGCACAGGGTGGGATCGACCACGCCGCCCTGCCCCGCCCGTATTCCTGGCTGGCCATCCACCCCTGGATGCACGATCACCCGGTTGGTCTTGTGGCGCACGATGCGCATCGGGATGAAGGTCGTCAGTTTCACGCCGGCATCGGTGGAGTGTTTGCGGGGCTGTGCCCGCCCCGTCTTGCGTATTTCCGTCAAACCGTTTCCTCCTCATGTTCCCGTAGTTCCGCGCCAATCGTGTTCGGTGCCAGTTCACTCGCCAACTCTGACCACCCGATGGCATGCCATTCGATGTCCAGACCGTCGTCGCGGATCTGGACCCGCTCAACCAAAAGCTGGATCAGGCGCGTCTGCTCCGCTGGGAACAATTCCTTCCACACCTCGGCCAGATTGCGCATGGCGACCACGACCACCGGTTCCTCGATGTGCGGAGCCAGGCGCTTCACCTCGTCCCACACCGACTGGATCGTCCGAGGTGACTGCAGTGCCGCCAAAACCTGCTCCACCACCAAGGATTCGATGGCGTCGGCTGGAATGGCGCCGACCGGGTTCGTGCCGCGCCCGAATTTCTTGTCCGCGCTGGGCATGTAGTACCGGTAATGGTTGGTACCCTTGCCGGTCGCCTTGCGCGTGAAAGTCGGGATCATCCTGTCCCCGTTGGGCGCGAACAGCAATCCGCGTAGCAGCGCGGCCGGACTGTTGCGCATCAACGTCGTCACGCGTCGCCCGGTGGCCTCCTCCGCCAGGATACCCTGTACCTGGTCCCACAGATCCTGGTCAATGATGGGCATGTGCAGGCCCGAGTAGACCTTGCCCTTGTGGCGGATCTGTCCGATGTAGATCGGGTTGCGAAGCGCCTTGAAGAGATTCTGTTTGCTGATCGGCCGCCCCGGGCGGAACACCCCCTTGGTGTTGGTCCACGCCTTGGTCGTCACGCCGTCCCGGCAAAGTTCCTTCGACAGTGCAGTGCTGGAGCGCAACTCCGTGAACCTCCGCCACATGGCACGCACCGCCATCGCCTCCGCCTCGTTGATAACCAATTCCCGGTTGACTACGTCGTAGCCCAGGGGCGGCACGCCACCCATCCACATGCCCTTGGCCTTGGATGCTGC
>JANNDB010000436.1:0-2973 GCA_031387285.1 Betaproteobacteria bacterium
GTTCCGGGCTCGGTCGGCACCTTCTACTGGAGCGGCATGGCCGGCACCAGCTTCTTTGTCGATCCGGCGCAAGACCTGGTGGCCGTGATGATGGTGCAGGCGCCGAACCAGCGTGCCTGGTACCGTCAGCTTTTTCGCAATCTGGTGTACGCCAGCCTGGTGGACCCGTCATGATGCGCCAAGTGCATCCATGAACCGTCGTGTTGCCCTCACGCTACTGGCTGCTTTCGGGCTGCTTGCGGGTTGCGCAGCACCGCGCTGGGAGACCGCGACCTATGAACGATTTGCGCTGAACAGGGGGCGTGCGGAGAAAGGGAACGACCTGATCAAGGTCGTCGCCGTGGTGCCGGGTGGCGGTGCGCTGGCCGAAGCGGTCGGTGTCGAGCTCGCAAAGCGTGGTTTTGTGGTCATTGCGTCGACGGGTACTGTGGGCATGGCTGCCGACGTGGATTTCAAGGCGGTGTCGGAGCACCACATACCGGCACGACGAAATCCAGGTGAGATGTGGAAACTGAGGCATGCGTTGCAGGCTCGCGGCGTCCATGCATTCCTGATCGTTCGAACCCACGATTTCGCGCCGCGACCGTATCTGGGGCGCATCTTCTGGCAGCAGGCGGAACTGGAGATCCACAGCACGACGGAAGAGAACCCGGCCTTCAATGGCGCCATCGCCGGAACCGGTTTTGCGAATTTGCGTGACGATCGCGCATCGACTCCGTCGGAGGCGGCCGCAGACATGGTGAACCGGATTGCGATGGGTCCCGGAGGCATATAGCGTGCACACCAGCACGTGTCGAGCTGGCGAACGGGCGTGCGCCCGAGGCGCTCACATCCGGCCTCTGAAGTGAACAACCCGCTGCCGTTTCAGCTGCTTGCCGACGCGGTGCTGGCGCTGCATGTGGCCATCGTGCTGTTCGTGGTTGGAGGCCTGGTGCTGGTGGTCATCGGGAATCTGCGCAACTGGCCCTGGGCCAATGCCCTGTGGTTCCGGTTAGCCCACCTGGCAGCCATCGCTTTCGTCGCCGCACAGGCCTGGCTTGGTATCGAATGCCCCCTGACCACGCTGGAGATGTGGCTGCGCAGAAAGGCGCAAGCTGCCACCTACGAAGGAAGTTTTGTCGAGCACTGGCTGCAGGCGCTGCTGTACTGGCAGGCGCCGTCCTGGGTCTTCACCCTCGCCTACACCGCGTTTGCCATGGCCGTTGCCGCCGCGTGGTGGTTCTATCCCCCTGTGTCAGGCAAGCATCGGACTGCAGCAGGCGGCAGAAAAACGGAAGGCGCGCATCCTGACCATTGGCACCATGCCACCGGTGCAACCCATGCCGATTCGCATGATCCTTGACCGCCGCGCCGTTGCACGTGCTTTGCCTGGGCGTTGGCAAAGGCCTCCGTACGCAAATGGGCATCAGATGTAGCCGGCCACCGGCTTCACGTGGCGCATGTGCAGTGATATGCCCAGCGCCGCCATGTGGTTGGCATTGCGGCCCAGAATGGTCTGCGAAAGCGGCAGGAACTCCTGTTCCTCATAGGCGGCGTGGGCGCGGTAGTCCTGCACCAGCCGGGTCACGGCGTCGGCATCCAGAGCGGCGTCGTGGCCACGGGCGACCTGGCGCAATGCGGCCTTCAGTGCACCCCAGTGCGCCTCGATCCTGCGGTGTTCGGCTGCGAGCCGGTTGATGATCACGGCTACCGCGTCGCGCTCTGTGCCGGGTGTTGCGCTCGCCAGCACGGCGGGAAACAGGGCCGTTTCCTCCTGCGCGTGGTGCTCGAGGATGACGTCGTCGAAGAATGCCAGCGTGGTCGCGGCCGTCTGGCGCGCGCGCTGGGCCGGCAGCAGCAGAGAGGGCAGGCTGTCGAGCGCGTCGAGCTGGGCCACGATGCCGACATGGCATTGTGAAAAATCGGTAATGGGTGAATCATCCTGCCCAGGTGCTGCCGTGTTGGCCATGGTGGTTTCTCCCGCTGGCGAATTGCCTTGGGCACCATTCTGGGTGGGCGCCGCCGCCGCGGGTTGACGCGGATCAATCGGGCGCGTTTTTTGGCGGCGTGCTCCGAGCAGATTGCCCGTAGTGCTCGTCAATCTCGTTGAACAGCGCGCCAGGCCCCGGGTCGTCAAATGGCCGGTACGGCCCGGTTCCGCTATTGGCGGCGCTGGAGGCTGCGACGAAACCGCCCAGGCCCACATCGAACACGTGGACTTCACCGTCCTCGATGACGTAGTGCCAGCCGTGCAACGCCAGTTTGCCGGCTTCGACCCGCTCGCGCACCATCGGGTAGCCCATCAGCCGTTCGAGCTGGATCACCACCGCCCTCTGCTCGGTGCGCCGCAAGGCTTCCGGGCTTACCTGCACCGGCAGCACCGCTTCGCGGCCGAGCTCGAGCCAGGCGTTCAGGTTGCGCGCCTGCGGATCGACCTCGCCATACAGCGCGCGGATGCCGCCACAGTGGCTGTGCCCGCACACCACGATGCGCGTCACGTGCAGGTACAACACCGCGAACTCGATCGCCGCCGAGGTGCCGTGGTACCCCGCCGAGCCGTCATACGGCGGCACAAAGGCACCCACGTTGCGCACGATGAACAGCTCCCCCGGACCGGTTCCGGTGAGCAGGTAGGGCACCAGGCGCGAATCGGAGCAACCTATGAACAGGATGGTGGGGTGCTGCCCATCGCGCACGAGATCCTGGAACTGCTGCTGAACGCCCGGGAACGTCTGGTCGTGAAAGCGCCGCAGGCGCTCAAGAAGTTCGTCAGGCAGCATGGGTGTCCGGGGGTGTTGCAAGGGGAACGTGGCAGTGCATTTCAGTAGCCCAGTCTACAGCTGCGTGCCTTGCAGCAAAAGCCGGCGCGCGCGCTCCAGGTCATCCATCGTGTCGATATCGTTGACGCAACCCGCGGTCTGCTGGTGGTGGGCGACCCGATGTTTGCCAACACCATCCCGCAAAGCTTGTTGCTGCGCGCTGACGTGGTGATCC
>JANNDB010000473.1:0-8006 GCA_031387285.1 Betaproteobacteria bacterium
CGACATCATCAACGAGTTGCGTTCCTATGGTGTCGAGATATTCGTGACCGATCCGCAAGCTGGGTCAGACGAGGCCTTGCATGAGTATGGGGTCCCGGTGCATGCATGGTCGGACATGCCGCAGGCGGATGCGATCGTGGCGGCGGTGGCGCATCGGGAGTTTTTGTCCCTGGGCATCGAAGAACTTGCCAAAAAGCTGATCCCTGGTGGCGCGTTCATCGATGTCAAGGCGGCGTTCGACGGCCGGCGTATCGAGGCTGCGGGATTCCGCTTGTGGCGGCTTTGACCCTTGCAGCGACCTCGCCGGGAGGCGATCCAAGGCCGCTCGTGGTGCATGTCATGTTCCGTTTCGATACCGGCGGTCTGGAGAATGGCATCGTGAACCTGGTCAACAACATGGATGCGCGTGCCTATCGGCATGCCATCCTCGCGCTGACCGAAATCACCGACTTCCGGCACCGTATCCGCCGCGATGACGTGGCCTTCATTGCCCTGGCAAAGCCGCCGGGCCACGGGTTCTGGCTCTACCCGAAGTTGTTCCGTTTGTTGAGGGGCCTCAAGCCGGCCATTGTGCATACCCGTAACCTGGGCGCACTCGAAGTTGCCATCCCGGCTTGGGCGGCCGGCGTTCGTGGACGCATTCACGGCGAACACGGGCGCGAAGTGGATGATCTTGACGGTCGCAATCGGAAAAACCAGTGGTTGCGGCGCCTTTACCGGCCCTTTGTTCACCACTACTTCGCGCTATCGCGCGATCTGGCCGAATACCTCGTCGCCAAGGTGCATGTTTCCCCTACCCGGTTGACCCAGGTATACAACGGTGTCGACTCGGAGCGTTTTCATCCTGCTGATGGCGCGGCTGCCGCGGTTCCTGGCAGTCCCTTCGACCCGCAGACGCACTGGATCGTCGGCACCGTCGGGCGCATGCAGCCAGTGAAGGACCAGGTCAATCTGGCGCGGGCATTTGTTCGCGTGCTGGAGATGGCGCCCGAATTGCGGCCCCGGCTGCGCCTGGCACTGATTGGGGACGGACCGCTGCGTGGCGAATGTTCGCGAATTCTGGAGGCCGCCGGAGCCGCAGACCTTGCCTGGCTGCCGGGTGAGCGCACGGACGTTGCGCAGGTGTTGCGCGGCATGCATTGCTTCGTGCTGCCTTCGCTTGCCGAGGGCATTTCCAATACCATCCTGGAAGCCATGGCGACAGGGCTTCCCGTAATCGCCACCGACGTGGGGGGCAATGCCGATCTGGTCACCCATGGCAGGACAGGGGAGATCGTCCCTGCTGGTGATCCGCAGTTGCTTGCCGACAGCTTGCTGCGCCTCGCACGCGCACCCGATGTGGCGCGCCAGATGGGGCGGGCCGGGCGTGAAAGCGCGACCAGCCGATTCAGTATGAAGGCGATGGTCTCCACCTACCAGGCGCGTTACGATGCCTTGCTCGGCATCCACACGCTTGCGCCTCAATAATCCACCCATTCATCCATACCATCATGTGCGGAATCACTGGCATATTTGACTCACGCGGCAGGCGGGACATCGACACCGCCGTGCTGCAGCGGATGAACGCGTCGCAGTTTCACCGCGGACCGGATGAAGGCGACGTGCACCTCGAGCCCGGTGTCGGCTTGGGTCATCGGCGCCTGTCCATCATCGACCTGTCAGCGGGCCAGCAACCGCTCTTCAACGAGGACGGTTCGGTCGTCGTTGTCTACAACGGCGAGATATACAACTACCAGGAGTTGATTCCTGAGCTGCAGGCGCTTGGCCACAAGTTCCGTACGCGCAGTGACACCGAGGTCATCGTGCACGCCTGGGAGAGCTGGGGCGAGCAGTGCGTGACACGATTTCGTGGCATGTTTGCCTTCGCCCTGTGGGACCGTAACCAGGAGACACTGTTCCTGGCGCGGGATCGGCTCGGTGTAAAGCCGTTGCACTATGCCCTGCTGGACGATGGCGTATTCCTGTTCGGGTCTGAATTGAAATCGCTGCTGGCCCATGGAGGCGTGCGTCGCGACATCGATCCGCTCGCGGTGGAAGAATACTTCGCGCTGGGTTACGTGGCCGAACCACGCACCATCTTTGTCCAGGCCAGAAAGCTGGAGCCGGGGCATACGCTGTGCCTGCGGCGGGGGCGCCCGGCGGGCGAGCCGAAGTGCTACTGGGACGTACGCTTCAGCCTGGACAGCCAGATGGACACCACCGAAGCCTGCGAGCGGCTGCAGACCCTGATGAAGGAGTCGGTGCGGCTGCGCATGATTGCCGAAGTGCCCCTGGGGGCTTTCCTGTCAGGCGGAGTCGACTCCAGTGCCGTGGTCGCAACCATGGCCGGTATTTCCTCCACCCCGGTCAACACCTGTTCGATCGCGTTTTCCGATCCTGCCTTCAACGAGGCCGAGTTCGCGCTGTCAGTGGCAAAGCAATATGGCACCAACCACCGCGTGGAGACCGTGGAGAGCGACGACTTCAACCTCATCGATACCCTGGCGCGGCAATACGACGAACCCTATGCGGACAGCTCGGCGATTCCCACCTATCGCGTTTGCCAGCTGGCCCGAAAGCACGTGACGGTGGCGCTCTCCGGCGACGGCGGCGACGAGACCTTTGGGGGTTACCGCCGCTATCGGCTGCACATGATGGAGGAGAAGATGCGTGCAGCGCTGCCACTGTCGCTGCGCCGACCACTCTTTGGTACCCTGGGCAATCTTTACCCCAAGGCGGACTGGGCGCCACGCGTGTTCCGCGCCAAGACCACGTTTCAGGCCATGGCGAGAACCTCGGTCGAAGCTTACTTTCACAGCATGTCGTTTGTCAGCGATGAACTGCGCAGCGGCCTGTACACGGACTCGTTCAAGGCGCGTCTGGGTGGCTACAACGCGCGCGAAGTTTTCTTGCGCCACGCAGCCAAGGCGCAGACCGATGACCCCTTGGCGCTGATCCAGTACATCGACCTTCACACGTACCTGATCGGCGACATCAATACCAAGGTGGACCGTGCCAGCATGGCCCATTCGCTGGAAGTGCGCGAACCGCTGATGGACCACAAGCTGGTCGAATGGATGGCGACATTGCCTTCCTCGCTCAAGTTGCGTGGCAGCGAGGGCAAGTACCTGCTGAAGAAGGCCATGGAACCCCAGTTGTCACACGATATTCTGTACCGCCCGAAGATGGGATTCGCGGTGCCGCTGGGCCGCTGGTTTCGTGGGCCGCTGCGCAAGCGTGTGCGCGATGCGCTGGTTGGCGGGCGCATGGCAGACACAGGCTTGTTCAACCAGACGGCGATTGAGAAGATCCTGCAGCAGCACGAATCCGGAGTGCGCGACCACAGTACGCCACTGTGGACCTTGCTGATGTTCGACGCTTTCCTGCGTAAGGTCGTTGATGCGCCGCTGGCCCAGGTTGCGCAGACCAGTGCCGAGATGGCAGCCTGACAAGTCGCCGTGGGAATTGTCAATTGCCACCGTCGTGCCAGTCTGATTACTGTGTCAGTACGGGCTAATATCGTTTCATCTGCAGGGCGTTCGCGTGTGCGGCATTCACGGCATCTATAGGCTGGACGGCGCGAGCGTCGCGCCCCAATGGCTTACCGCAATGGGCAACGCGACGACCCATCGCGGGCCGGACGACGAAGGCATGCACATCGACGGTGCATGCGGAATTGCCATGCGGCGCCTGTCGATCATCGATCTTGCGGGCGGCCATCAACCACTCTCCAACGCGGACGACTCACTGTGGGTCGTATGCAATGGCGAGATATACAACTACCGGGAACTGCGCGCAGAACTGATGGCCAAGGGCTATGGTTTCAAAACCGGCTCGGATAGTGAAGTCCTGCTGCATCTGTATGACGCCTTTGGCGACGAGTTCGTGCACAGGCTCAATGGCATGTTCGATTTTGCGCTGTGGGATGCCCGGCGCCGGCGCTTGCTGATCGGGCGCGACCGCCTCGGCGTCAAGCCGCTGTACGTGATGCAGGACGGTCAGAGCTTGGCCTTTGCGACCGAGGCCAAGGCGCTGCTGGCGCTTCCTGGCGTGAGTGTGGCACTGGATCATTCAGTGCTCTCCAGTTATCTGCACCTGGGCTACGTTGCTGCACCGGGCTGCATCTTCAAGGGCATACGCAAGCTGCCGCCTGCGACGTTGCTGGCGGTCGAGGACGGCAAGGTTCGGGAGTGGCGCTATTGGCGGCTGCCGCAAACCATGATCACCGGTGATACCGAGGCGCAGTGGACCGATCGCGTGCGGGCCAGAATGGAAGAGTCGGTGCGCATGCAGATGGTCAGCGACGTACCTATCGGCGCTTTTTTGTCGGGCGGCGTGGACTCGAGCGCGGTCGTCGGCTTCATGGCGAAGCACTCTCAGATGCCGATCCGCACCTATGCCATTGGCTTCAGCGGTGGCGAGGCGGAGGCACTCTATAACGAATTGCCTTATGCCAGGCGGGTGGCCGAACTGTTTGGCACACAGCATCGGGAAATCGTCGTGCGGCCGGACGTGGTGGATCTGTTGCCCAAATTGTTGTGGCATATGGATGAGCCCGTCGCAGACACTGCATTCATTACGACCTACCTGGTGTCGCAGTTCGCGCGCCAGGACGTGAAGGTCATCCTGTCCGGCGTAGGGGGAGACGAATTGTTCGGCGGGTACCGACGCTACCTTGGCGGGCACTATGCGCAGCGCTACAGGCAACTGCCGGCTTGGCTAAGGGCCATCGGATCGTCCGTCGCCCGCCGGCTTCCCAGTGACCGTCATTCCGGCATCCTGAACGGCATGCGCCTTGCCAAGGGCTTTTTGGCGTCGGCAGAGATGGCGCCGGACGAGCGGTATCGCAGTTACCTGCAGGTGCTCGATCGGGCGACGGTCTCCAGCCTGCTGCTGCACAGCGACAACCTGGCCCTGGATCCCCTGGATCTGGCGTTCGGTGCTGCCGGCAACCAGGATGACCTCAACCGCATGTTCGCGGTGGATGCCGAAACCCAGTTGCCTGATGACCTGCTCATGCTGACAGACAAGATGAGCATGGCGGTTTCCCTGGAGTGCCGCGTGCCGCTGCTGGACCACGAACTGGTGGAGCTTGCAGCTGCAATGCCGGCCGGTATCAAGGTGCGCGGTGGCCGCCTCAAGCACATCATGAAGCAGTCGCTGGCGGGTTTCCTGCCGCCCGACATCCTGGACCGCAAGAAGCGCGGCTTTGGCACCCCCATGGGCGCATGGCTCAAGCGCGAACTGGCTCCGCTGTTGCAGCGCCTGCTGGCCCCGGAGGTCATTGCCAGTCGTGGCCTGTACAGGCAGCCGGTGGTGGAGCGTCTGATGGCAGACCATGCTGCGAACCGTACCGATGGCACGGACGCACTGCTCTCGATCATGAATCTGGAAATCTGGAGCCGTATCTATCTCGATCGGCGCGAACCGGCCGACGTCGCCGCCGAACTCAAGAGTTACGTGGTGTGAACATCTTGTACCTCTGCCACCGTTTTCCATTTCCGCCAAAGCGCGGTGGAAAGATTCGCCCCTTCAACATGATCCGGCACCTGTCGGCCGAGGGCCATGCGGTGACGGTTTGCTCGCTGTCGCGTTCGCCAGAGGAGACACTGGAAGCACAAGGCATTGCTGGACACTGCCATGCGTTTCACGCCGCCAGTGTTGTCGGGCCGGTGCAGATGCTGCGCATGGTGCTGCGCCTGCCATTGGTCACGCCTTCATCCATGGGGTATTTCTATTCTCCTGATCTTGCACACAAAGTGCGGGAGCTTGTCAGCGGCCAGAAATGGGACCTGATCTTCGTCCATTGCTCTTCAGTGGCGCCCTATGTGGAACACGTAACTGGCGTGCCGAAGATTCTTGATTTCGGAGACATGGACTCTCAGAAGTGGCTGGAGTACGCGAACTACAAACCGTTTCCGCTTTCCTGGGGCTACCGGCTCGAGGGCGCCAAGATGTTGCACGCGGAGAAGCGTCTCGCGCGCAAATTCGACCTGTGTACTGCCACGACGCGCGCTGAGTGGGAAACGCTGCAGTCCTATCAGACCGGTGTAGCGACAGACTGGTTTCCAAACGGCGTCGACGCCGATTTCTTCTGTCCGACGGACGGCAGCTACGATGCCGAAACCATCAGCTTCATTGGCCGCATGGATTACTACCCGAACCAGGAGTGCATGGCACGCTTTTGTGCACAGGTGTGGCCGCGGCTGAAAGCCGTCCGACCGGCGTTGAAGCTTTTGATCGTGGGTGCCGATCCCTCACCGGAAATGCGCAAGCTCGGCGAACTCGATGGTGTCACCGTGACAGGCTCTGTTCCCGACGTGCGTCCCTACATTCGCAGTTCGGCTCTGATGGTGGCACCGTTGAACATTGCCCGCGGCACGCAGAACAAGATTCTCGAGGCCATGGCGATGGGGGTTCCCGTTGTGACCAGCTCGGTTGCGGCCGGTGGTGTCGACGCGCAGGCCTCAGAACACTTGCTGGTCGCCGACGGGGCACAGGAGTGCACCCAGGCGATCCTGGGGCTGGTGGAGAATCCGGCAGAGCGCCAGCGCTTGGCGCTCGCAGGCCGCGCACGCATGCTGAGCCACCATGCCTGGCCGCACTCGATGCGCAGGCTTGACGGCATCATCGAGCGCTGCCGGGATCGTTTCGTATCTGCTTGACATGCATGGCCAGGAGCACACACTGTGTTGGTAGATGCGCCTGACGATTTATGGGTACGCCGATGGAAGCTGGCGACATGGTTGTGCGGGATAGTCCAGGTGCTCGCATTGTTGTTGGTGGCGCCCCATCTGACCAGTTCCACCGAAATGGTGCGCATGCGCAATGCATTGCTCGTCACGGCAAGTGAACCGGGTGATTTCGACTGGAAACCGGAGGCCATGCCGGCGAGTTTTTTGCTGGAGCGCGGCCCGCCTGATCCATATTTTGTTGCGCTGGCGGCGCAGCTCGACCTGGCTGCCAAATCGTCGGATTGGGAGCGCGCCGTTGCCATCAGTCAGCACCTGCTCAGTAACCCTGAACTCAATGGCATCCAGATAAAAGGTGACCTGCGCGGAACACATCAGCGCATTCTCGAGCGCGGGGATGGCTATTGCGGGGATTTCACGCGAGCCTTCATGGCATTGTCGATCGCGGTGGGGGTGCCGGTGCGCGCCTGGGCCTTTTCATTTGACGGATTTGGCGGCCATGGGCACATCCTGCCGGAAATCTGGAATCGGCAGTTGCAGCGCTGGCAACTCGTGGATGTCTACAACAACTACTACTTTCATCGCAAGGACGGCGTTGCCCTTTCGGCTGCGGAACTTCGCGCAGAGTTGGCCTTGCCCGCGCGATCCATCTTTCGCGCACCGCTGAGTCCCGGTGCGAGGCCAGGGCACGAGATCGAGGAGAAGGCCTGGGACTACTTCAAGCGTGGCCTGCCGGAGTGGTACATGGTCTGGGGCAACAATGTCTTTTCATACGACCGGGCTGTAGCGCAGTTCGGCGTGGGACGGTATTCCCGGTCACTGGAACAATTGGCCGGAATTGCTGCGGGCGCCTATCCTCCGGTCAAGCTACTCGAGACGGCGCAGAACCGCTCTGCCGTCGCCGGGCTCTGGAACGTGCGCTGGTCGCTACTGCTGGCGGTGGTCATGGCCTTGGCTGGCTTTTGCGGCATGATTGTTTGCTGGCGTAGGTGGAAGTTGGCGCAATCACGAGGACGGCTGGCAACATGAGCCGTCCTCTGCGTACGCTGCTGTTTTCCAGCCTGTACCCCAGCTCGGTACGACCCGGGCACGGAATTTTCATCGAGACACGGCTGCGCGAACTGCTTTCCAGCGGCGCAGTGGAAACCAAGGTGGTTGCGCCCGTACCCTGGTTTTACTCCACGGATGCCCGGTATGGCGACCACGCATTGATGGCGCGCACCCCGTCGCGCGAGCAGTACCAGGGCGTGGACGTGTTGCATCCTCGTTATTTGCTGCCACCCAAGGTGGGCATGACGATTGCTCCGTTCAGCATGGCGCTGGGGTCGATCGGCT